>JALVXQ010000001.1 GCA_027038255.1 Sulfurimonas sp.
CCATCTATATGAACGTTTTAGAAAAACTTGAGCATAAACGTGCTGTTGCTGTTGAAGACGTTCAAGATTTGATTGAGTATGAGTTATACAAAGGGAGACATTTTGATGTCATGCGCTCTTTTATACTCTATCGTCATATGCATAAAATGCAGCGAGACAATCTGCTCGATGACGATACAACGTACATTAATTCTACACAAACCGTTGAGGAGTATATAAATGGCAGTGACTGGAGAATCAAAGCAAATTCAAACACAGGCTACTCCAATGCAGGATTGGTAAACAATACTGCGGGAAAAGTGATTGCAAATTACTGGCTAGATAAAATCTACTCAAAAGAAGAAGGGTATGCACATAGAAATGGGGACTATCACATACATGACCTCGACTGCTTGACCGGCTACTGTGCCGGTTGGAGTCTGCGAGTTCTTCTGGATGAGGGATTTAACGGTGTAAGAGGAAGAGTAGAGAGCTCTGCGCCCAAACATTTTAGAGAAGCTCTTGGACAGATGGCAAATTTCTTAGGAATTTTGCAAAGTGAGTGGGCGGGAGCACAGGCTTTTTCCTCTTTTGACACCTATTTAGCACCCTATCTATTTAAAGACCAACTCGACTATAAGGAGGTAAAGAAAAGTATTCGTAGTTTCATATATAACCTTAACGTTCCTGCACGATGGGGACAATCACCTTTTACAAACATCACAATAGATTGGAACGTTCCTGATGATTTGAAGGATCAGATTCCAACAAGTAAGCAAAGACATCTCTTTGAAGACATTTCCGATGCCAATCTAAGATTCAAAGCACAAGAGAGAGGAATCTCCTCTCTCACCGATATGACATACAAACATTTTCAACAAGAGATGAATATGATCAATAAAGCTTACTATGAGGTTATGACGGAGGGGGATAAAACCGGCCAACCCTTCACATTTCCTATACCTACCGTCAATATCACTGAAGATTTTGACTGGTACGGCGAAAATACAGACTTGCTGTTTGAAAATACGGCAAAAATTGGCTCTTCCTATTTTCAAAACTTCATAGGGAGCCAATATAAACGCGATGAGAACGGCAACTTAATAGAAAATGAAGAGGCATACAAACCTGGACATGTCAGAAGTATGTGCTGCAGACTACAGCTTGATTTAAGAGAACTTCTTAAACGAGGCGGTGGCCTGTTTGGCAGTGCAGAGATGACAGGCAGCATAGGCGTTGTCACAATCAACATGGCACGACTTGGTTTTTTGCACAAAGGTGACAAAGAGGGTCTCTTTGCAAAACTCGACAGACTTATGGAAAATGCAAAGTCTACTCTGGAGAAAAAACGTGTTTTTATTCAGGAGATGTACGATCGAGGGCTTTTCCCTTACACTAAAAGGTATCTCCCAGGCTTTAAAAACCACTTCTCCACCATCGGTGTCAACGGCATTAACGAGATGATCTTAAACTTTACCGATAAATGGGAAGATATCACCAGTGAAAAAGGAATGGAGTTTGCCATAGAGATTCTCAACCATATGCGCGATAGAATGGTTGCATTTCAGGAGGAGACCGGTAACCTCTACAATCTTGAAGCGACACCGGCAGAGGGAACGACCTACAGATTTGCAAAAGAGGATAAAAAACGCTTTGGCGATAAGATTATTCAGGCAGGTGCGGGAGAAAATATTTACTATACCAACTCCTCACAGATTCCGGTTGACTATACGGATGATCCTTTTGAAGCACTTCAACTGCAAGATGAACTTCAGAAAAAATATACAGGAGGAACAGTCCTGCATCTCTATATGCAAGAGAAAGTCAGTTCCACAGAGGCATGCAGAAAACTTGTCAAGAATGTTATATCCAACTTTCAGCTGCCATACATCACCGTCACACCGCTCTTCTCGGTCTGCCCAAAACATGGCTACATCACAGGAGAGCATGAGTTCTGTCCAAAATGCGATGAAGAACTCATCGCAAAATATGAAAACCTAGACCTAGAAGCAACAAAGTTGCGTGAGCCCTCTGCTGAAGGGAACTTAGCGTTAGCGTAGATGACAGGATTACTCCTGGCATCGTACACAATAAATGGAAAGTAACTTCATTTTACTAGGTGCCCCTTGAGGGTATGAAATAAAATTAAGGAGATATCATGAGTAAAGAAGAAATTTTAATGCTTTTAGAGAGCAAAAGACAAAAGTGTACTGTTTATACAAGAGTAATGGGATATCACAGACCTGTTGAGAGCTTTAACATAGGAAAAACAGGTGAACACAGACAGCGAGTTCAATTCAAAGAACGCTAAACCCATCTATGACATCACCAAGTTCACGCATCTGGACTATCCTGAGCATCTTGCCTGCATTTTGTGGTTTGCAGGATGTAATATGCGCTGTGACTACTGTTATAACAAAGATATAGTCTTTGCAAAAAACGGTGCTTATTCACTGGATGATGCGCTTGCTTTTTTACAAACGAGGCGATCTCTCTTAGATGGTGTTGTACTCTCTGGAGGAGAAGCAAGCCTACAGGAACTCACCCCTTTTTGCAAAGCCATTAAAAAGCTCGGTTTTTCAATAAAACTCGACACGAACGGGACAAATCCCGAGCTCATAAAACAACTCATTGCCTTAGAGCTGCTTGACTATATCGCCCTGGATTATAAAGCACCAAAAGAAAAGTTTCAAGCCATTACCCACTCACGCAACTATGACGCTTTTAGCGAAACACTCACATTTTTAATAGAAGCAGACTTCGATTTTGAAGTGCGAACAACTCTACATGCCGACCTTTTAAACGAACAAGAGATTAATCTTATCATCAAAAATTTAAAACAGCGCAACTACAAGAAGACCTATTATATACAAGAGTTTAGAGTCACTGAAGAAAATATTGGCAATCTACAAAAGCCAAAAAATAGCTTTGATAAGTCGCGTCTTTTGGATGATATAAAAATAGTTTGGAGATAGTCTCATATTCTTGACATATATCAAGTTTTCTTTTCAAATATCCTGATATTATTCTGCTAATTTTAAATCGGACAAAAATTGTCTTATTTAAAAACATAACAAATAATCATTACTCAAAAGGAAAAAAAATGACAAAAATTTTATTTGCACTTACTTTCGCATTCGTTGCTGCACAGGCAGAAAACATCGTTCACTATGACACGAAAACAGTTAAAAAACCGGCGATTACTAAACCGTATCACCCTACTACAGATCTTTATACAAAATAGTCTGCATATCTTAGGCTGTCATAATCTGATAGCCTTCTCCTTTTACATTTTTAATCAACTCCTTTGATGTCTTTTCTCTAAAACGCCGCACAAAAGTTCGAAGCCGTTCATCACTTACCTGCTCTTCCCAAAGCAGCTCTTTAATTTTTTCATCACTTACAATAAGCATGCCCTGTCTAAAATTATCTATAAGCAGCGCTAAAAAATCTTTCTCTTTTTTTGTCAGTGTAATATAACGGTTTTTTTTATAAAGAGCTTTTTTTGCCTTGTTGTACGTAAAGCCATCTTGCAATACTATGGAACGCTCTCCAAAAACTGCTTCAAGTGATTCTATGTACTCCAAGAGCTCATCAGGATCAAAAGGCTTGATAAAATACTTCACAACACCCACTTCAATGGCATCTAAAAACTTCTCTGTCTCAGAGAAAGCACTCAATATGATGATAGGCACATTTGCATCTATGGCTTTTATCTCTTTTGCCATCTCCAGACCTGTTTTTTTAGGCATCATAATATCTGTAATGACAATGTCAGGGGTGCTCTTTTTAAAAAGCGCTAAACCCTCTTCGCCGTCATTAGCAACACTAAACTTATAAAAGCTGTCCCCTATGGCATTTTTAAGGAGTGTAGAGAGCTTAACCTCATCCTCAACAAGCAAGACACGAAGTGTTTTTAAAAACTTATTTTTCATTATTGACTTCCAGTGGAATTGTAATATTAAAGCGGGTCAGCCCTCTTTTTGAACTCACATCAAGAGAGCCGTTAAAACCTTTTTCACAAATCATTTTAGACATAAAAAGCCCAAGTCCCGTTCCCTGAGATGTATGCTTGGTCGTAAAGTAGGGCTCAAATATTTTATACCGCTCCTTCTCTTTAATTCCTCCGGCATTATCTTCTATAACAACGAAAGCAAAATCTTCACTCTTGCTCACGCTGATGTTTATCTCACGCAACAGCAGACCATTTTCTACAAAAGCATCACGGGAATTTTTTAAAAGATTGACGATGACCTGCGTGAACTCATTACTGATGCCTAAAACCATTGCATCTTCATAGCTGGTTTTGACTTGAATCATATCACGTTTAAGCACTCGCTTTAAAATATGCAGTGCCTCTTCTATGCTCTCACGCAACATAAAGTGGTGTTTCTCTTTGTCCGGTTTGAAAAAATTGGAAAAATCTTCTATGGTATTTGACATATTTTGTATGAGTGCTTTACTCTCTCCATAAAGCGTCTCTACCGCTTCACTCTCCTCACGCAGGGCAGCTTTTTTGAGACTGAAAAGGATTAGGTTTAATTCTGTAAGCGGTTGTCTCCACTGATGGGCAATGTTGGCAAGCATCTCACCCAAAGAGGCAAAACGGGACTGCCAAAACATCACTTTTTGCTTCTCTTCGTTCTTAGCAATCTCCTCTTTTACACGCTTCTCAAGTGTTGCATTAAGTTCTTTGAGCTCTTTTGTTTTTGCTTCGACTCTCTTTTCAAGCTCTTCATTGAGCTCTTCAAGCTCTTTCTCCTTTTTTTCGAGTGACTCTCTGTAAAAGACCTCTTTTGTCACATCATAACGGATGGCGATGAACTCTTCGATCTCCCCATTTTCATCCAAAATCGGAATCACAGTCGTGTTGACATAAAAAGTAGAGCCATCTTTTGCAAGGTTTTTCACAGTTCCTTTGAAGATTTTTTTAGCTTTGATGGTTTTCCAAAGGAGTCTGAATTTTGAAGCAGGAACGTCAGGATGACGGACTATGTTGTGGTTTTTACCGATGAGTTCTTTTTGTGTGTAACCCGAAATCTTGCAAAACTCATCATTGACAAAAGTGATGATGCCGTTCACATCGGTTTTAGAGACAATATTACTGTTTTCTATCGCTTCTTGATACTGTTGTAGCATAAGTACCTATCCATGAGATATAACCAACTAACAGCAATAAGAAAAAGGTACAGATGCAAGGCAGATTTTTGCAGCACTAGCTGGCTAATGCAAAAAAATCTAACGAAGTCAGATGTGCCTTTTTCTTATTGCCCGTAGGGAGGTTTAAAATGATACCTATTACTGCGTTAAAACTACTTGAAGCTACCAATAGCTCCTGCGTAATTTTGCCTTGTACTAGGCATCATTTTAAACCTCTGTTAGTTAGTTATATCTCATGGATAGGTACTAAATTTTATCAAAATTAATCCCAAAGTACGCTTACTCCATACTCTTCATTTAAAATGATGGTTTTGGTGTAGTAGATTTTTTTACCGTACTTTTTACTCAGTAGTTCGACTTCTAGCTCCTGCTCACTAAGCAGCTCACGCACCTCTTTGTAGGAAAGCCATTTGCCATACTTTGCCAGAGAGTTCTGCCAAATGCGAAAGCCGCAGCTTGCATCCTCACGCAGCTCATACATCTCACCATCTTCACTTATCCAGTGTGCGTTCGTGCAGGCATAGAGTTTTACCTTTTTACCACGCACCTCTTTGTCACGCACTTCTATCTCGCCGTCTTCACAGTAAGGACATTTTCCAAGTATCATCAGAGACTCTTTTTTCTTTTATTGTAGAAAAAAAATTGAAAAAGTTGAAAAAATATTACAAAATGCAATAATTAGTCTGCATTAAAAATACTTCTTGATTTCAAATAAATAACACCCAAAAAATATGTAAAGCATGATTTTATAGCCAAACTTGCTACTTCTGGATTCAAAAAAAGATGAGCTTTTTATGAATTTGAAGGTGTGGGAAATGTTATGGAATTATTTGGGTTTATTATGGTCGGGCACTTATCTATGCTACAATTATAACATGCAAAATAACTCAAAACAATTAGAACTTCTTAACGGCACAACACAAACTTTTGAAAATGAATTTTATAAATATGCAAAAGCTCTGGAGTTTAAAAAAGGAGCATCCCCTTTTTTTCCTGATGACCTGCTTGAACATTTTTATATTGTCGTAGACGGGCGCATCAAAACCTACCAGATTAACTTTGAAAATTCCAAAGAACAGACCATCTTTATCTACAAACGCGGAGACATGTTTGATGTTATCTCTCTACTCGATCATCAAGCCCATGATGTCATTTATGAGGTTTTAGAAGATTGTAAAGTTTTACAGCTCCCCATAGAAAGAGTCCGTTACTGGTTAAAAAACGACAGTGCTTTCAATCAAAAGTTTTTTCCTTATCTCGCGGCACAGATGCGCCATACTGAAGAGCTTGCAACGGAGTTAGCCCTCTACGATACAAAAGACAGACTCGTCAACCTGTTACTTGACAACCTCAACCCAGGCAAACACTTTAGATACAATCTCCTGCAAAACCTCTCAAATTCTGAAATCGCAAAACTTCTCGGAACTGTCCGCCATGTAGTCGAGCGCTCACTCAAACAACTCAAAGCAGATAATCTCATAGAGACAAGCAGACGCAACATCAAAATAACCAACTTCAAAAAATTACAGGAAAAAGCCTCTCAAATGCTACTTAAGTAGCACAACTTCTTTATAAAATTTATTATTATTTCATTAGATTTAGTCCATAAGACTAAAGAATTACAACTTTTATGAAGGAGCATATCATGGCACTTACAAGATATAATAGAGGATATGACCTCTTTAATGAATTTTTTAAACAATTTGAACAAGAAGAGGCAAGAGAGGTTTTTGATTTTACACCTTCTGTCAATACACGGGAGGGTGAAGATGCTTACTATATTGATGTAGATCTTCCCGGTGTAAAAAAAGAAGATGTTGAAATCAGTGTAGATGAGAACCTTCTCACTATCAAAGGGAAGCGTGAAACAAAAGAAGAGCTAAAAAAAGAAGATTACTATCGCATTGAGAGTGCATACGGGACATTCTCACGCAGTTTTACCCTGCCTGAAAAAGTAGATGTTGAAAAGATTGAAGCAAAAAGTGACGATGGTGTTTTAGAGATTATTATTCCTAAGCTCAAAGTCATTAAAGAGTCCACGAAAAAAATACAAATTAAATAATTTTGAGGAGGTCTATGATGGATATTACAAAAACAACAAAAGAAGTAGCTGAGAAAGTAGAAGAGAAAGTAGGAAAAGGACTTGAGGTCGTCAAAGACACATTTAACAATGTAGCTTCACATCTGCCTCTTGCAAATCTGGCAAAACACGACAGTGACCAGTTTACCATTGAGGTTGATTTACCGGGTGTTAAAAAAGAAGATATAGAATTAAAGGTAGAAGATGACTACTTAACTGTAACAGCGGTTCGCAGATATAAAAATGAGGTCAAAGAGGATGAATACTACCTCTGCGAGTCAAATTTTGGAGTCATCTCACGCAGCTTCGTGCTCTCTGACAACATCGACAGAGATAAAATCGAGGCGAAATTTGAAGATGGACGGCTCTATCTGACCCTAGAGAAAGTCGAGTCCAAAAAGAGTAAAAATATCAGCATCAAATAAAGATGCTGATAAACAAAGGATTATAAAATGAAAAAAATCGTAACAAGTTTACTTCTTGCAACACTTTTAGGCACAGCAGCAAATGCGGCATCAAACACTACCAACCCTTATGATGCAGATTTTACAAAGATGAACCAATACTTTAACTCTTTAATAGAATCACACCTCACAAGTGCAAAACTCAATAACATCGGATACCCAAGAATGGATATTTCAGACTCTGCAAAAGAGATAGTAATTAAATTTGATTTGGCAGGGGTGAATAAAGAGAACATCAAACTCTCTATCAGTGATGACAAAATTTTAACGCTTAGAGGTGAGAAGAGAGCATCCAAGGAAGATAAGTCAAAAGATTATGTCAAAAAAGAGATTTTTTACGGCAGCTTTGAAAAAGCGATTCAACTGCCTGAGAACATTGACGAGAGCAAACTCTCTACAAAATTTGATAACGGAATTTTAACAGTCAGCATCCCAAAAACTGAGATTAAAAAACCAAAGGCAAAAATTATTCCTATAAAATAAGGACTTTTTGCTAGAATTCGATTATGAATTCATATAGAGACAAGTTTAACAAAACCATTACAAATACATTCTACTCCAAACTTCCTCAAGATGAACAGAAGTTCATCGAGGAGTTGGCATTCAAACAGAGATTTTCCCATCAGGAACTCTTACAGATTATCAATATGGCCCGTGATTTAGAGATGTGGAATGAAGCACCTGTAAGTAAGCTTTTTTCCGAACATCCCTCACGCAAGGTTGCCTTTGCAAAACTCAAAAAGAAGTATGAAGCCATTCGCAATGCACCCAACTCCTATGAAGATTTTGAGCTCAAAAACATTCCAAAAGAGCAGAAGTATACGTTTAAAACAGAGGCTAAAGAGGGCTTTGGTCTGGGACTTTGCCCTGTTGCAAGTGAAAAGACGCGTTGCTGTAATCTTCTCACCCTCGATGCGGTTGAGTCCTGCGGCTTTGACTGCTCTTACTGTTCCATTCAGAGCTTTTACAATCAAAACACCATCACCTTTGATTCCACTTTTACAGAAAAACTCTTAAATCTTCAGCTCGACCCAAACAAAACCTACCATATCGGGACAGGTCAGGCAAGTGACTCGCTGATGTTTGGCAACCGCGAAGGTGTTTTGGATGCACTTTTTGAGTTTGCCCGTAAAAATCCCAATGTCATACTGGAGTTTAAAACCAAATCAGACAATATCAAGTACCTACTTGAAAATGCAGTTCCTAAAAATATTCTCTGTACCTGGAGTCTCAACACCCCGACCATTATCGAAAATGAAGAACACCTCACAGCTTCATTGGACAAACGCATAGATGCAGCACGAAAACTCGCAGATAAAGGTGTAAAAGTAGGTTTTCATTTTCACCCTATTGTAGAGTATGTCGGCTATCTTGACGAATATCAAGCGCTATATGAAAAACTTATACTACAATTCGAACCTTCAGAGGTAGCCCTTGTCAGCTTTGGGACATTGACTTTTATAAAGCCTGTCATTAAGCAGTTGCGTGAGCGTGAGTTTCGCAGTAAAATCACACAGATTCCACATGAAGATGCAAGTGGAAAGACATCATACCCCGAAGCGACAAAGATAGCAATGTTCAAACATGCTTATGAGAGTTTTAAACCCTGGCAGAAAGAAGAAGAGAAGGTCTTTTTCTATCTCTGCATGGAACCCCATGAACTCTGGGCAAAAACATTTGGATACCAGTATGCTACCAACAATGATTTTGAACATGCCATGCTCGAAGCATACTGCAAAAAAATCGGGCAAGATTATTTAATTTAGGAATATTATGAACAAACAGACAAAACAAAACTACTTTTTATCACAACCTCATCAACCCTTTTTCCTCTTGGGAATCAGCAATGCAATTGTCATGATGCTTATCTTTGCACTTGCATATAAAGGAGTAGTGCCACTAGAAGTTGACAGTAGATTTTTTCATGTTTACAGCCTTATCTTTTTAGTTTTTACCAATGTTTTTACTGGATTTTTATTTACTACCTTTCCAAGATTTAACCAAAACGATGTCATTGATAAATCTTACTATACAAAGATCTTTTACGCCAATGTTCTGGGTTCGCTTCTCTTTCTTATCGGATCACTTACAAATCTCTACCTCGTTATCTTTGCGATGCTTTTGCTTTTCACTGCACAGCTTTTCATTGTTATAAAATTGCAAAAGATTTTTCTAACGGGGCATGCACCGGATAAAACAGACTCTTTTTGGATTTTGACAGCACAGTATTTTGGTATAGGCGGGCATCTGCTGTTTATCACAGCTATTGCTTTTAATCTTTTTGCAATCATCCCGACAGCTATCAATATTACCTTTTATCTTTACCTTATTTTTCTTGCTTTTAGTGTAGGACAGCGTATGATTCCTTTTTTCTCTCACTCATGGGCGGAGAAAAATCCAAACTTCATCAAAATCATCTTTGTGCTTTTTATCTTTAAAAGTATTTTTGCCTCTGCAGCTTTTCAACTCCCAGAGATTGTCATAGACATCATTCTTGCAAGCTATATGCTTAAAGAGTTTTTACGCTGGGATCTGCATCCACTACGGTCACCATCTATTCTCTGGGTACTCCATCTCTCACTCTTTTGGCTGCCGACCGCTTTTGCACTCTCTGCCATTACACTTACAGCCGAGTTGGTTTTTGATACCTCTTTTTACTTTTTAAATATCCACCTGCTTGCCATTGGATTTTTGACAACAGTTCTCATCGGTTTTGGGACACGTGTAACACTCGGTCACGCAGGTATGCCGCCACAAGCAGACAAGTTTGCAACTTTCATCTTCTTCTTCATTCAGCTTGTTGTAGTGCTGCGTGCACTCTTTAGTATCAACGTCGCTTTTGGATGGGGAGCAAACTTTCTCTTTGATATATCGTTCACAGCTTGGTTGCTCCTCTTTTTACTCTGGGGCGGACGCTATGGGAAAATTCTCATTTTTAGTAAAAGAGCTTAGTTTATTCTGTAAACCTGATCTGCTCTGTTGCCGTCTTTGATGATTTTCACTCTGTCACCGACAAGAAAATTTTTCCCTTTAACAACTACGACGACATCTCTGCCATCATCAAGTTTCACAGAGAGTTCTGAAGCATTTGCTTTTTCAATCTGACTGCCTGCATAAGCACCACCCAAACCACCTGCTAAGGTTGCAAGAGTACTTCCTCTTCCCTGCCCAACCATAGAACCAAGAACAGTACCGACTATGGCACCTATAAAGGTTCCTGTACCGTTATCGCTGATAACAACCGGTCGCACACTCTGTACTGTTCCGATTTCATAAGTTTTTATCTGCTGATAAGAAGCTCCACTATACTCCGGTCCACTGTTTGTCGCACACCCTGTTAAAATCAACATCGCCGTTAATGATGACGCTACCAATATTTTTTTCATAACTACTCCTTTGCACTACTTTTATTATTTTATTATAACCCAAAAGTGTTAGCAGTTTGTTAATATATCAATATATCTTGATATATAATAAATTTTTAGCTATACTGTTGAAAATTTTGGGATTACAAAAAAGGATATTTCTACCATGTTTACTGCTTCACTCATATTTCTTATAACTCTCATTTTCGTTATCTGGCAGCCACGCGGCTTGCAGATTGGGACGACTGCTGTTATCGGGGCCATAGTTGCACTGCTTGTCGGAGTTGTAAACTTTGATGATGTTGTCGTTGTATTTAACATCATCTGGGATGCAACACTTGCTTTCGTCGGCATCATCATCCTCTCTATGGTACTTGATGAGATAGGATTTTTTGAGTGGGCAGCATTAAAGATGGCAAAGCTCTCAAATGGCAACGGAAGATTGATGTTTTTCTACTCTATCATTTTAGGAGCAGTCGTTGCAGCTCTTTTTGCAAATGACGGCGCAGCTCTCATTCTCACGCCAATTTTACTTGCAAAGATGAAAGTCCTCAAGCTCAATACAAAAACGATTTTGGCATTTTTACTCGCAGGCGGCTTCATCAGTGACTCCGCTTCCCTTCCTTTTGTCTTCTCAAATTTGACAAATATTGTAACAGCGGACTATTTTGGCATAGGTTTTATCACTTTTCTTTCAAATATGATTTTACCTTATCTTGTAAGTGTTACCGCTTCCATGTTCTTTCTGTTTCTGCTTCTACATAAAGATATTCCAAAGAAAGTTGACATCACACTTCTACCTGACCCAAAATCTGTTTTGAAACATTATGGGCTTTTTAAATTTTCCTGGTTTTTTCTTGCATTTTTACTCGCAGGCTATGCCATTGGTGACATCTACCACATTCCCGTCTCTGTTTTTGCTTTAAGTGGAGCTGTCATCTTTTTACTGATTGCTTCCCGTCTCAAAGCGGTGCATGCAAGAACAATCATCAAAGAGGCCCCTTGGCAGGTTGTCTGGTTTTCACTAGGTCTGTATGTCGTTGTGTATGGACTCAAAAATGCCGGTCTGACAGATGAAATAGCCCAAGTCCTAACGTACCTCAACACACAGAGTCAAACTATCGCAATCGTAGGCACAGGTTTTATTGCCGCAGGGCTCTCAGCCGTCATGAACAACATGCCGACAATTATGATTATGGATATTTCCCTGCATGATATCTCAAACCAATCGATGATATATGCCAACATCATCGGCTGTAACCTCGGACCAAAAATGACACCGTTTGGCTCACTTGCCACTCTGCTTTGGCTGCACTCTTTAAAGAAAAAAGGTGTACAAATCTCTTTTTGGTCCTACTCAAAATTCGGACTTATTATTACCCCTCCGGTACTTTTTATAGTACTACTCACATTGTTACTACACTAAAGGGCATCTCTAAAGTAAAAATGGTTCAGGCTTTCCGATGTAATATCCTTGAAGCATATCAACTTTATCTTCAAGATATTCAAAAATCTCTTTACTTGAAACATACTCTGCAACCGTTACTAAACCCAATGTTTTTGCAAACTCACATATAGAAACTATTAGTTTTTGCATCTTCTCGTCCTCAAGTACATCTGAAACAATGGAACCATCAATCTTTAAAAAATCTATTTCAAGTTTTGCAAACTGCGCAAAATTAGAGTACCCAGACCCAAAATCATCAAGTGCGAACGTAACACCATACTTTTTTAAATTTTTCATAAAGTTATTTAACAGATTGAATTCTTCTAAAGCTTCATTTTCAACAATCTCTATTGTCATCCTTTTTGCTACGTCCGGATGACGGGCTATAAGTGTCTCAAGTAATATCTGGACAGACTTATCGTGAATATCTCGTAAAGTAAAATTCACACTAAACGTCATTTCGCTATTTTGAAACTGCTCAAAACTTTTTAAAAGAATCGATTTTGTAAACTCTACATAAAATGGTGCTTCTAAAAGTACAGATAAAAATTCTTGTGGTTCCAAGATTGTATCATCATAACGAAGACGCATTAATACTTCATACTTCAAAACTTTTTGAACACCTTGGTCAGTGACATAAATAGGTTGGAAATATGGAATAATTGCATCTTTAATCATAATTTCCTTGAGCTTTTGTGTCATTGTAAGCTCTTGCTTTATTTCATCAAGCATACTGTGAATAGTTTTTGAGTCCACTAAATCCTGTTTGCTTCTAAAAAGTGCAAATTCACACGCTTCAAGCGCTTTTTCTTCAAACTCTTCATAAGCTCCATAAAAAAATAGATCATACTTTGCACCATTTTGTACGACACTCAGTGCACTATTTATTTTAGAAAAAAGTTCTTCTGCTTCTGCTTGTGAATGCAATAATACAGCAAATTCATCTCCATAGATTCTATATGCTTTTAGTGCACTTGAAGCACGTAAAAATGTTGCTATTTTTTTTAAAATAGTATCTCCGAAATCGTACCCATATAGGACATTAAGCTTTGAAAATGATTTTACATTGAGTATCATAATAAACACGTTATGGAACACAGGAAGATCTTGTAGTAACTGAAAACGATTTGGTAAAAGAGTAATAGGATCAATATAAATCGACAACAACTCCTCTTCTAAAAACATTCCACTCAAAAGTGTTGCCATTTTTAAAAAAAGTGCTATCATCTCTATGTAGATAAGTACAAAGTAATAGTACGCCTTTTGCTCATAAAATTTTACTGCCTCAAGAGCACATTCATAAAGCTCTTTGTTGGTACGTAAAAAATCAACTTGAATATCTGGATCTTGAAAAAACATACCAATTCTTTGTTCAATAAACTCTATAAAATGCTCAATTCTCCCTTCTATTTTAGGTGCTTGCTTTTCTTGTAGTACACTCTCTATAAGTGTTTCTAACCACATTAAAAGTTCATCAATAATGGCAATATCCTCTTTTGAAATAAAATTTGGATTATTATTTATTCCAACTTTGAGTGATTTTATCTCTTTGGGTAAACGTTCTTTAAGATACCCTTTTGCTATCATATTTTCGTTAACTTTTAATATCTTTTTTTTATCTAGTGAAAGTGTATAAGAAAAAGTATCTAAAAAAATAGCAAGTTTTGAAAAACTAATCTCTTTTTCATATACACTTTGACCTATTTTTTCTAATTCTCTTGATGGTATTTCTTTTTTGACTAAGGCATCAAGAACCTCTTCCAGAAATCTTCTATTTTCCATATTTATCCATTCAAAGTAGCTTTTATTCATCTCAATTTTAACATACATACTAATATCCATCATCTTCTCTCATTATCCATTATATAAAGATAACTTTAAAAATCTACTTATAATTACTATTTTTGAAAATATTCTAACTATTTCTTATCAAAACAAAGGTATAATACATCACTTTAATACAACGGAATTACCAATGAACAAAACAATCAGCCCCTACTTAGAACTGGGAAAAATAAACACACTTCGCGTCGACAGAGAGACACCTCATGGTGTTTTCATTATGGCAGAGGATGGCAATGATGTCCTCCTCCCACAGGCTTACACAACAGAGACAATGGTAGAAGACTCCCTTGTAGATGTTTTTCTTTACACAGACTCTGAAGACAGACTCATCGCGACAACACTGACTCCTCACGCAATGCTCGATGAGTTTGCACTTTTAGAAGTTGTTGATGTTGCTCCTTTTGGTGCTTTTATGGACTGGGGACTGCCTAAAGACCTGCTCGTGCCAAAACAGCTGCAAAAAACTCCTTTTGTTGTCGGTGAAAAGCGCTTTATAAAAGTCATTTATGATGAGAGAACACACCGTTTGGTCGGTAGTGAAAAGCTCGGTGACTTTTTCGACAAACATCCAAAAGGACTTTCACCACATAAAGAGGTCGATATCCTCGTCATTACAAGAACACCGCTTGGTTACAAATGCATCGTCAATGACAAATATGAAGGGCTCATTTACCATAATGAGATCTTTGAGAACGTAAACCTCGGAGACAAACGAAAAGCCTATGTTAAAACTGTCCGTAAAGATGGAAATATCGACTTGAATCTCAGAGCTGCAGGAAAAAAACAGAGTGCCTCTTCAGCGGATAAAGTCTTAAAACTGCTCAAAGAAAATGGCGGCATCATGCCCTACAACTACAAAAGTGATGCAGAGCTTATCAAGAACGCTTTTGGACTGAGCAAAAAAGAGTTCAAACGCTCGCTGACGAAACTGCAGGATGATGGTAAAATAGAAGTCAAAGATACAGGTATCTATCTCAAGGATTAGCAGATGGCAAAGAAGAAAAAAGCAGTTGAACTGACGCAAAAAAAGCTGGAGTTCACAGAGAACGATATAACCTATAAACTCATACGTTTCAAACCTGAAAATATGACACTTGATGTCATCCGCTATGAAAATGGGGAAAAATTAGGGGAATTTAACATCCCTTTTGCCCACCTTCCCAAATCACTTAAGAAAACAATCAAACCAAACTAACTCTAAAGGCAATAGATATGCATGAAAATATTCAAAAAGCGGCGAGTGGCGGAGATTTTCTTATCTGGGCAGTTATTTTTAGTATATTAATTGTCGGAGTTGGGTATTTGGCTTGGATAAACAGGGATATTGAGAGATGAATCTCTCAATGTTGCTTTGAAATTTTGTATGTATAACTTAATGAATCAAATTAAGGATATACAAGGAGAATCGTAGGTATCATTATAGTAGCTAATTGTTACAAAAGTGTTAACGAAAAAAATAATCTTTTAATAAACAAAGGATAGATATGAAAAAATGTAGTACACTTCAAGAAGTACGTGACGAAATTGACAAAATAGATACAAAGCTTGTTGATTTAATCTCTGAGAGAAGTCACTTAATACGCCAGGCAGCAGCATTTAAAAACTCTGTTGATGAAGTAAAAGCGGAAGATAGAATTGATGATATCATGCAGCGTGTACGTAAACGCGCCATAGAATTAAACATAAATCCAAATATGATAAGTGATCTTTTTACTATTATGATTAATGAGATGGTAGAAACGGAAATATCCGAATTTCGTAATGATGGAAAGTTTTAAGATTTAAAGAGGTGTATCACTACACCTGCTTTAGATTATTTGTATCTGTAAGTGATACGACCTTTGTCAAGTGAATATGGAGTTAGCTCCAGTTTAACACGGTCTCCTGGAAGTATTTTGATATAGTGCATACGCATTTTACCTGCGATATGACATAAAATAATATGTCCATTCTCTAATTCTACACGAAAAGTTGCATTCGGCAAAGCCTCTATAATCTTGCCGTCAACTTCAATAACATCTGCTTTAGCCATTTTAGTCCTTTAAAGATAAAATTTCAGCTTTACCGTCAATAACTGCGACAGTGTGCTCATAATGTGAACCGCGTAAACCGTCGGTACTAACAACATCCCAGCCATTATCTAAGATAACAGGCTTTGATTCCTTTTGACATATCATCGGTTCCAAACAAAAAACCATTCCATTTTTTATCTTCGGGCCCGCTTTTGGGTTGTTTCCTTCAAGATAGTTTGGAATTTCCGGTTCTTCATGCGGTTTTTTCCCGATGCCGTGCCCACAAAAGTTACGAAGCGGTATGAAACCACGTTCTACAATAAACTGCTCCATTAAATAAGAGAGCTCTTTAAAACGCATACCCTGTTTGATATTTTCAATCGCATAGTAGAGTGTATCTTTGGAACATGCGATTAAATCTTTGTCCTCTTGAGTAATCTCCCCAACACCTACGCTGATAGCAGCATCGCCAAACCAACCTTCAAGCTCGGTTCCGATATCGTAACCGATAACATCACCCTCTTGAAGTTTGTAATCACTTGGAATACCATGAATGATAACTTCGTTAAGGGAAGTACAAACAGCGTTAGGAAAGCCATAGAGTCCTTTAAAAGAGGGCTTTGCACTATGAGAACGGATATAATCCTCTGCCATAGCGTCCATCTCTTTTAAACTCATACCGACTTTTGTATTTTCTTTGAGGAGGTTTAGTGCGCCGCCAACAATCTTGTTAGCAGCGCGAAGTTTTTCAATCTCTTGAGGTTTTCTAAGTGCAATAGCCATTGCTATAGACCAACCGCACTTAAAGTTTCATATTTACTCATATATATCTGAGCCTCGATTTTTCTCATTGTATCAAGTGCAACCTGAACAACGATAAGAACCGCAGTACCACCAAAGAAGAAAGGAACACCCATCCCTTTAATGATCATAAACGGCAGTGTCGCCACAAGTCCAAGATAAAGCGCACCGGTAACAGTCAAGTTACTCGCAGTTGTGTTTAAAAACTCTTTTGTTGCATTACCGGTACGAATACCAGGAATGAAACCACCCTGACGTTTCAAGTTGTCAGCGATGTCTTTTGCATTGAACGTAATCGAAGCATAAAAGAATGCAAAGAAGATTACAAATATAAAAGTTAAAAAGTTAAAAAAGTATCCACCAGGATGCAAGAAGTCTGCAATAGCCTGAACTGTAGGATTTGTACTACTACCTAAAACTGTCATAGGGAACATTAAAATTGCCGAAGCAAAGATAACAGGAATAACACCTGCAAGGTTCACTTTGATAGGAATGTAGTTCATAACACGTTTGTTCTGGTTTTGCATCATCGTCTTTTTCGCATAAGTAATAGGAACACGACGCTCACCAAGTTCAACATAGATAATGACACCAACCGTTACTAAAACAAGTACCACAATAGCAATAACTGTAATGAAACTCATAGCTCCGGTATTTACCATCTCTACTGTCTGACCGATGGCTCGTGGAATCGCAGAAACGATACCTGCAAAGATAATTAAAGAGATACCGTTACCGATACCGCTTTGTGTAATCTGCTCACCAATCCACATAAGTAACATTGTACCAGCTAACATTGAAACGGCTGAAAGCATGATAAATGTAGAATGATCTGCAAGAATAGCACTGTTTCCGCTCGGTCCTGTTAAACTCTGTAGTCCAACACTTACACCAATCGCTTGAATGACTGTAATAACAATAGTTGCATAGCGAATAATCTGCATATACTTAGTCATACCGTCACGCTCTTTTTTCATCTGACCCAAAGTCGGGAAAGTTGCAGCAAGAAGCTCCATAATAATGGAAGCCGTGATATAAGGCATAATACCAAGTGAAATGACAGATAATCTTTGAATAGCATTACCGCTAAACATATTCATAAGTCCTAATGCGTCTGATTGATGTGAGTTGAAGAAAGAAGCAATAACTGCAGTATCTACGCCCGGAACTGGCACATAAGCCAGAAGGCGGTAGATAAATAAAAACCCGATAGTAATAAGTATCTTATTTACTAGATTTTTATTCACAACTAGTTACCTGTTGTTGTAACGTTTTCGTCTTTAATTTTCGATGCTAAATCTTTTGCAGATGCACCTACTAGTTTGATTTTTGTTACAGAACTTGAGATTTTGTGAACGCCACGAATAGCTTCAACAGTAATCTCTTTTAACTCAGCAACAGCTTTAATCTTTTCAACGTTAATTACATACGGCTTCTCTACTGAAGAGTGAAAACCGATTTTTGGTAAACGTTTTGCAAGTGGTTGTTGACCACCCTCAAAGTTTCTTTTTCTTTTGTAACCTGAACGAGATTTCTGACCTTTTTGACCACGTGCAGCAGTCTTACCAGTACCAGAACCTTGACCACGACCAACACGCTTACGGTTAGCAGTAGATCCTTCGGCAGGTGTTAAATTTTCAATACCCATTTTCTATCCTTTAATACGTGAAAGTGCTTCAACAGTAGCACGAACAAGTGTGTTTGGATTGTTTGAACCGATTGATTTAGTGAGTAAATCTTGGAAACCTGCTAACTCAAGAACTGGACGAGCCGCACCACCTGCGATAAGTCCTGTACCTTCAGAAGCTGGTTTTAAAAGAATTGTACTAGCATTAAATTTATGTTCAATATCATGCGCAATTGTAGTACCTTTAATCTTAACAGTCGTTAAGTTTTTAAATGCATTATCAACTGCTTTACGAATAGCATCAGGAACCTCTTTAGCTTTACCAACACCATATCCAACAGTACCGTTTTTGTTACCAACTACGATAAGCGCAGTAAAACGAAAACGTCTACCACCCTTTACAACTTTAGTAACACGACCAATGTTTACGATTGATTCTTCAAAATCATCTCTATTGATTTCCATCTTAGCCCCTAAAACTTAATTTCGTTTGCACGAAGTGCGTCACCAAATGCAGCTATAACACCGTGATATTGGTAACCATTACGATCAAATACAACTTCAGTGATGTTAGCAGCTTTTAGTGTAGCAGCGAATGCTTCACCAAGTGCAGCAGCACCTTCTTTGTTTGCTTTGTGACCAGTAACCTTAGAGTGTAGTGAGCATAATGTTGTTGCAGTTGCATCATCAATAGCCTGTACACTTAGGTAACGATTTGATTTAAATACAGAAACACGAGGAAGTGTAGCACTACCAGATATTTTTGCACGAATACGACGCTTACGTTTTAAACGATTCGCAATTTTGCTTTTTAATACTTTAGCATTCATCTTATCTTCCTCCCTTATTTCTTAGCAGTTTTACCGGCTTTACGCACGATATGCTCATCAATGTATTTAACACCTTTACCTTTGTACGGCTCTGGTGGACGGAAAGAACGAATCTCAGCAGCAACTTGACCTAACTTTTGTTTGTCATGGCTTTTAAGAGTTATAACGTTCTTTTCAACGCTTGCTTCTATACCTTCTGGTAACTCATAATCGATATCATGAGAGAAACCGAGTTGAAGATTCAAAACTTTACCTTTAACAGCAGCTCTGTAACCAACACCATTGATCTCTAATTGTTTTTGGTAACCAGTAGTTAAACCAGTAACGATATTTTGAGCCAATGCTCTAAAAGTACCCCAGAACGCTCTGTCTTCACGAGCTTCAGATAGATTTTTAAAAGTTAATGTATTCCCTTCAACTTCGAAAGTTACATATCCTTTTGTATCTAAATCAACACTGTTTTTGCCTTTAGCAAAAGTAATAACATTTCCATTTGTAGTAACTGTAATGTCACTAGCAAATTCTACAGGATTTTTTCCAATTCTTGACATGCTACTCTCCTACCAAACCGTACACATAACTTCACCACCAATGCCAAGCTCGAAAGCTTTGTCATTTGGTAGAACGCCATGAGATGTACTAACGATAATTGTTCCGTAACCATTTTTAAAACGTTTGATATCTTCTTTACCTTTATAGACACGACGTCCAGGCTTAGATACACGTTTAAGTTCATTGATTACACATTTCTCATTATCATCATACTTTAGTACAACTTTAATTGTTTTTTTAACACCATCTTCGATTACATTAAAGCTATCAAGATAACCTTTGTCAACCAAGATTCCAACTACAGCTTCAACACTTTTAGAGTGAACTAAAGTAGTTGTAGCTAATCTTCTCATACCAGCATTACGAACACGCGTTAACGCATCTGATACTAAATCATTTATTGCCATTTTATTTTTCCTTTGCTTGCATTTAGCAGTATCAAGGGAGGCGTATGCCTACCAGCTTGACTTTCTAACGCCTGGGATTAATCCCTCATTTGCCATTTTTCTAAAACAGATACGACAGATACCAAAATCACGAAGAACAGAGTGTGGACGACCACAAATCTGACAACGTGTATATGCACGTACTTTAAACTTTGGTGTTCTTTTCGCTTTTGCGATCATAGACTTCTTAGCCATTAGTTGCTCCCTTTAGTAAAAGGCATACCAAGTTTCTCTAAAAGAACAACTCCTGCCTTATCAGAATCAGCTGTAGTAACTACAGTGATATTCATACCGTGGATTTGCATGATTGAATCATAGCTAACCTCTGGGAAAATAAGTTGCTCTTGAAGACCGAAGTTATAGTTACCACGACCATCAAAACCATTTCTTGGAACACCACGGAAATCTTTCACACGTGGAAGTGCGATAGATACGAGACGATCTAAGAAGTTGTACATATTTTCACCACGAAGTGTTACACGAATACCAACTGGCATACCTTCACGAACCTTAAAACCTGCAACAGATTTCTTAGCGATTACCGTTGAAGCTTTTTGACCAGCAATAGTTGTAATAGTATCTTCAATATTTTGGATAAGTTTGTTATCTTTCATAGCAAAACCAGCACCAACAGAGATAATAATCTTT
Source organism: Sulfurimonas sp. (assembly GCA_027038255.1). Lineage (GTDB taxonomy): Bacteria > Campylobacterota > Campylobacteria > Campylobacterales > Sulfurimonadaceae > Sulfurimonas. The sequence goes on from JALVXQ010000001.1 coordinate 21,257, forward strand.
TCAACTGCAGGAATTTCCATAACATTTTTAATCTCTAATGCTTCTTGGATCTC
>JALVXQ010000002.1 GCA_027038255.1 Sulfurimonas sp.
TGCTTCAAGTCCATCTATTTTACGGTGCAACTCTACAACAAGATTTAAAAGTACCGGATCTGTTTCGGCGGTATCGCCTCTTGCTTTTGCAAGTTTGAGCCATTGTGATATCGGGTCGTCATCACTCTCACTCAGCTGCTGAAACTCTCTCTCGTATGCCTCTTTATCAAGTGAAGCTTCGGCAAACTGTATGCTTATGGGTGCAAGAACTAAACGTGGTTCACTCATGCCGGCATCCTGTCAAGTATGATAAGAATAAAAAAGACGATGCCAAGATAACCGTTGACAGTAAAAAATGCACGGTCTATCTGCATAAAATCACGTCGTACCAAATTTTGCTCATAGGCAAGAACAAAACCACTTCCTACAGCAGCCACATAGGCCAAAAAGCCAAGTCCAGCCGCCCAAACAAAGAGAATCCAAAAAAGGACTGCAAGTGCATGGAAAAATGCAGAGATAAAGAGTGTTGCATCTGCACCATAACGTGAGGGAATAGAATAAAGGTCATTATCTTTGTCGAAGTCAATATCTTGCAGGGAGTAGAGCAGATCAAAACCTGCCACCCAAAAAATAACGCCCAAAGAGAGTAAAACAGACCAAAGAGGAATCGAAGCACTTACAGCGACAACACCGGCAATAGGTGCAAGTCCAAGTGCCACACCCAAAACGACATGTGCCAAAGCGGAAAAACGTTTAAAGTAGGAGTAAGAGGCAAGTACAAATAAAATAGGGACACTCAAAGCAAAAGCGAGTGAATTTATCATGTATGCCACAGCGACAAAAATCAAAGCATTCACCACAATAAAAATAAGAATACTCGTTTTGTCTAAACGTCCGTCCACATTGGGACGATTTGCCGTTCTTGGATTTTTCGCATCGATATCACTGTCCGCATAGCGGTTGATACCCATGGCGAAATTACGTGCAGAAAGCGCAGCGAGCACACCTAAAATCAGCAGTCCAAATCCAAACCAACCATTAGCTGCCACAACCATAGCTATAAAAATAAACGGCAGTGAAAATATGGAGTGTTCAAACATAACCAATTCATTAAAATCTTTTGCTTTTTGTATCAATCGTTGCAAATTTCACCCCATCTTTGTATTTATGTTATATTTTATCCAAATGTGATTTAAACTTTAATGATATTTTCAACACCAGCGTCTAAAATTTTAATATACTCATAAATACGCTCTATATCTTTTCCACATTCAAGTATGACACCTTTATGTGCCGCCTCTTCTATTGTACGCATAATCTCATATATTTCCTCTATATAGAGCGCACCTGCTGCACCTTTTAACTTATGAGCTGTTTCATAGACTCTTTGCGCATTTTTTAACTCTAAAGCCTCTTGAAGTTCTGGGATTATCTCTTTTAAACTCTCCACAAATGTTCGCAAAAGTTTTAAAGAGACCGCTTTACTCAAGCCTATTTTCATTTTGAGACGTTCCAAAATAGTCTCCATGTAAAGAGAGTGCATCTCATTTTCTGTTTTTGAGTATTTACATAAGATGTTTTCCAACTCTTTTATATCGATTGGTTTACTGAGGTACTCATTCATACCGCATTTAAGAAATTTCTCTCTGTCACCCTCTAAAGCATTGGCTGTCAGTGCAACTATCGGTGTATCAAGAGAGAGTTTTTGACGTATATACTGTGTGGCATCGACACCGTTGAGAACCGGCATGTTGATATCCATAAGCACAAGGTCATACTTTTTTTCCTGTAGTTTAGCAATGGCATCTTTTCCGTTTACAGCAAATGAGAGTCTGATATTTTTATACTTTTGAAATATGGACTCAATCAGCATTCTGTTGACATCATAATCTTCTGCTACCAAGACCTCAAGGTGGAGCTTGTTACAATCTTCCTCTTTTTCGCACACTTCTTGAATCAAACTCTCCTCTTGCAGCTCCTCTTCTTTACATAGATCAAAACGCATCGTAAAGTAAAACCTGCTCCCATACCCTACAGTTGATTCTACTTGCAGTTCACTTCCAAAAGCTTTGATTAAATCAGAACTTATACTGAGCCCCAATCCTGTTCCGCCAAATTTTCTTGTGGTGGAGACATCTGCCTGAGAAAAAGGTTTGAAAATCTCTTTTAATTTTGCTTCGGGGATGCCGATGCCGCTGTCTTGTACACTAAAGAGTAGTGTCTGCGTATCTGCATCGCTCTTTAAAAGTTGTATGCTAAATTTCACCTCTCCAAAACGTGGTGTAAATTTAATGGCATTGGAGAGCAGGTTGATTTTAATCTGTCTCAGCCGTGTAGCATCGCTTAAAAGGCATTTGGAGATGTTTTCATCTATCTCTAAAGTGTAGTTGATTGCCTTCTCCTGCGCCATTGATTTCAGAAGTTCATATGTTGTCATAAACTCCTCAAAAGGGTTGAGTGCAATTTTTTCAAAAACAACTTTTTTACTGGTAATTTTTGAAGAATCAAGAATATCATTAACAATATCCAAGAGTATTTTTGTAGAGCTTCCAATGACTTTTACATATTTTTCCTGTGTTGCATCGAGTTTTGTTTTGGCAAGCAGTTCTGAAAAACCAAGAATACCGTTCATCGGGGTACGAATCTCATGTGACATATTTGCCAAAAACATGGCCTGTGCAGCACCCACTTCCTCAGCCTTTTTTCTACTCTCCACCAACGATGTCACATCCTCACGTATAGCCATATACTCTATAATTTGGCTATGTTCATCATGGATGGGAATAATAGAGGATTTAACATAATAGATACTCCCGTCTTTTGAATGATTGGAAAATTCTCCTTTCCAGATATTTCCTTTTTTAATGGTCTGCCACATCTGAGCAAAAGTCTCATCAGGAACATTTGGGTCACGGACTATGCTGTGCGCATTTCCTATAAGCTCCTCTTTCGTGTAACCGCTTATCTCTTCAAACAGTTCATTCACATAGGTGATGATGCCATTCGTATCTGTTCGGGAGATGATGACAACACTGTCCAATGCTTTTAAAAACTCATCGAGTTTAAACTTAGAAGCTTTAAAGCTTTTCTCCTGTGCCTTGAGTGCTGTTGTCACATACTCAATGAGATTAAAAAGAGCACTGTCAGTTTTAGAACTCTTATGAATATTGTCATTTTCTGCAAGGTGAGGTGCCAAACAAAGCGTTCCTTTCTCACGCAAAAAAAGCAGAGTCGTTGTGATATTGAGCAGTTTTGTCTGTTTTTCATTAAAAAAGAACTCACCATAGGTAAAAAAACCGCTTGATGGTGCTCTGTTTTGGATAACTTTAAATGTTTTTTCAAGTTCTTTGTCCAAAAACATTTTACGGGCCATACAGGAGTATATAAAACAGGCCTGCAGCGATTGAGCCTCTTTGAGTTGCTGTTTTTGATTGTACTGATTTACCAGCGTTCTGCTTCCAACCCCAAAGCGGACTTCTGAGCCCTCTTCCAAATTTCCTCCATACAAAATACTGCCGTCTTTGGCGACACTTAACATCGATCGGGCTATAAGCATCTCTTTGTCTTGCAGTATTAAAGGAAATTCGATTGTCGAGGCCGGCATATTTTCAACAGCAAAACTTCCTAAAACCTCTTCATAAAGATCTTTAACAGGTCTATGGTCTATCTCATAAACCCGTGCGCCATCAGATTTTGTAATGGTAAAGCTAGGACCTACTGCACGCCAGCCAAGATTATAATCTTGTATGACTTCTAAATCTTCACCCGATAGAGCGACACAGACAGCCCCTCCACTAAAAATCTTATCGCCGCAGAGAGTATATGTCTTTTTAAAGCTGAGGCTATCTGCAGCCATGCCTCCTGCTATGACAGCATGGTTACAGTTCATTGCATTTAAACCCTGCAGATACTCCTGCCCGTTATGTCCCAAACCATCCAAAAAAGTGATGACACATTTTGTATCTTTATTAAAGATCTTTTTTGAAAGGGAGAGTCCAAGTTCATAAGAGTCTTCTGCAGTTTCATGAAAAGATTCTAAAGAGCTTTTTTCAAAAACAGAGATACTCAGCACTGTGCTTTTATCAATGACTTTTCCAGAGATAATTTCACCGGCTGTGGAAGAACCTATAAGTGTTGCGTGAGGAAGCATTTGCGTCACTTCAGATGCAATTTTCTGCATACGTTTTAATTCAGAACTAAACATCTGAATAAGAATATTGTCCGCATCTCTCTCAATCTTTGCATGATCTAGAAAATTACACAAAGCATCTTGTGTATCATAAATGTAGTTATACTGTTTCATAGCAGTTCTTTTTTTTAAAAATAAACGTACACCATTATATAAAAAGTAAATTAATGAAAATTTTAGTAAAATATCTCATAAACAACATAGACACAGGCTTTAAATGAAATTAATACTCTTACTTACAATAACACTTTTTTTTACAGCATGCAATATTGGTGAATCCAAAGAAGAGATAGCGGCAAAACAGCTCCAAGAAAAGAGAGCTTTTGAAGAGAAAATTGCCAACTCAAAAGAGGTGCAGCTGAAAAAAATAGATGCACAAAAAGAGCAGGCACTTGCTAAAATCGACTCGCAAACAACATTGGCAAAACTGGAAAAAGAGCAGCTTCTGGAGAAAATAAAACTCGAAGCCGCTGCCGAGAAAGAGAAATTTCTTTTAACACAGGCAAAAGAGAAAGAAGTTGCTGATGCCAGACTACGCACGATTGACCATCAAGATTCTATGGAGATAAAACGCTACCTGCTTGTCATTCTTTTTCTCATACTCATCATTGCGAGTTATTTTATCTATCTCTATTTTAAAAGAAAACATGATGACCAACTGCGTGCCTATCAAGACAACCTTGACAAATATTTTCATCAGCAGGAGAACATGACAAAGATGCGAATCGCTGAAAAAATCATAGACACGGTAGCTAGCGGTAAGCTCGAACGTGAGCAGGAGCGTGAACTGATTAAGGCACTCAGCGGAAATATGGCAGATACGCAAGAGCCAAAACTCCTAACCGATACCATAGAAGAAGAGACTGAAGTACTTTAATGCTTCTCACTTTTTTACTCTTTTTTCACATCCTCGGTCTCATCTCAGCTTTCAATGCTGTCATGACTGCAAGGACTTCCCAAGGTGCTACTGCTTGGGTAATATCACTCATAACCATTCCCTATATTGCCCTTCCTCTCTACTGGTTTTTTGGCAGAAGTAAATTTAACGGTTACACAGCCGCACGCAAAGAGGCAGAAGAACTGGTTGCCAAAAAACTCCAAAATATTGTCACGCAGACAGACAAATATATGCCAGAAGCATCCTCTTTAGGAGTTTTTGAAAAAACTGTGCAGCGATTGGCAAAGAGGCCCTATCTTCAAGCCAATGCACTTGAC
>JALVXQ010000003.1 GCA_027038255.1 Sulfurimonas sp.
CATTCCATTGCCTTTTTTGTGCAGTTACAGCGTGTCTCTTCTAAAGAGTGCTTTATAAGGTACTCGACTGCATCTGCAGCATTGTTTATTACTTCATCTAAGCACTTTTCATTCTCTAAAGAAAATGAACTGAGCACGTAAGAGACTACTTCTCCTCTGTGCTCTGGTTTGCCTATGCCAATTCTTACACGAACATACTCTTTTCCTATCATGGCATCGAGAGATTTAAGCCCGTTATGACCGCCATGTCCACCGCCTTTTTTAAAACGTAATGCGCCAAAAGGCAGATCTAAATCATCATGTATTACAACAACATCTTCTATTTTGTAAAAGTTTTTGACTTTAACAACAGAATTGCCTGAGAGATTCATATAGGTAAGTGGTTTTAATAAAAAATGATTTTCTAAAGAAACAGAACTGTTTTGAAATTTATAGAGTTCCCCTTCAAAATTTGAAGAGGAGAGTTTAGAAGCATTATGACGAGCAATAAGCTCATCAATAACCATAAATCCAATGTTATGGCGTGTTTTTTCATAATCTGGTCCTGGGTTACCCAGTCCGACTATGAGCATTATTATTTTGCTTTAATAATACTCAATACTGATACACGATCAGCATCTGTAAAAGTAACATCATCTGTTGTAGCGATATCACGAATAAGTTTTGCATCTCCAACATCCATATCAGTTACATCAATAACGATAGCTTTTGGAAGTGCTTCAATAGCAGCTTTTACACGTAAACGTCTTTTGTTAATGTTTATAAGACCTTTATTTTTAAGACCGATTGCTTCACCAACAGCTTCAACAGGAACCATGTAGTGTGTTACTACACCTGGTTGTGCTATCATAAGATCTACGTGTAAAAGTCTCCCAGTTACTGGGTGTGACTCATATGATTGAACGACTACATTCATCTCATTTCCGCCTACTTTTACTGGAAATGCCAATGTATCTTTGTTGCGAACAGCACGGATATATTCATTTTCTTTGAATGCAGCATTGATATTCTCAAGCCCTTTTCCGTAAATATTTGCAATTAGATAACCATCACGGCGAAGAGCTTTTGTGCCCTTTTTGCCAATACTCTCTCTAACTATACCTTCTAACATATGAAGTCCTTATTTTAAAATGGACGCAATTATATCTTTTTTTGAATTAAATTTTACTTTAAATCAAATATATCATCATCAGGAGTAATTACAGTTGCAGCTTGGGCTGATTCTTCTCCCCCATTTGGATTACTTGTGATTTTACCCGTCGTCAATCCAGAGATTTTAAGTTCCAGATCAGAAGCACTTGTTGCATTATCAAGTGCCTGTTCTTTAGAGATTACTTTTTCCATATAAAGATCATAAATAGCCTGATCAAAACTTTGAGAGTGGTAGTGCTCTTTTCCGGCTTCAATCGTGTCACGAATTTCATAATCACGGTTTTCCATGATGAGCTTCTCAATTGTCGGTGTACGTACCAAAATCTCTAAAGCCGCTCGACGTTTTCCATCAATGGTAGGAACAAGACGCTGGGAGATTACACCCTGTAAAACCCCTCCTACAGAGAGTCGCACACGGTTCTGCTCCTCTGTAGGAAACTGTGCGATAATACGGTTAATAGTCTCTTTCGCATCAACTGTATGCAGCGTTGAAAACACCAAGTGACCGGTATCTGCGGCATGCAGTGCCAGATTAATAGTCTCACGGTCACGCATCTCCCCAACCAAAATAATGTCAGGATCTTCACGCAGCGCTGCACGCAGTGCCGTACCAAAGGAGAGCGTATCTTGCCCAACGGAACGCTGATTGATAATACAACCTCTGTCTTTATGAACAAATTCAATCGGATCTTCAATTGTAATAATATGCTTTTTTCTTGTCGTATTTATCTCATTAATGAGGGCTGCAAGTGTGGTTGATTTACCCGAACCTGTAACTCCTGTTACAAGTACAAGCCCTCTCTCTTTATGCGCAAAACTTCTGACAATCTCAGGAAGATGCAACTCTTCAAAGGAAGGGATTCGTACAGGAATCACACGAAATACGGCAGAAACACCATCCATTTGAAAGAAAATATTGACACGAAAACGGTTATTTTCATCAAATGGATAGACAAGGTCAAGCTCTTTTTTCTCTACGAACTCGGAAAAACGCCCTTTGAGTAACTCTTTTGCAAAAGTAAGAGCATCTTCTTTAGCCATAATTCCACCGGAAAACTGTTTAATCTCCCCGTTAATACGCGCACGAATGACAGAGTTTGCCTTAATATGGAGGTCAGATCCACCAACCTCAATCATCTTTTTAAGATGAACTCTTACCTTTTTGAGCTGCTCAAAGGTTAATTTACTTACATCTACATCTGTATTCATAATGCCTCCAAAATCTCTTTAAATGCATCTTTAAATGCTTCTAAACCATCATCTATCTGTTTTTGTAACACTGCATCAAGATCAATACCTAAATCTTTAAGCCTCTGCATATGTGCTGTTACAACTTCAGTTGCAATCGGCAATGCCTTCTCTTTCTTAGCATCTGCATCAAAAGCTTTGATTGTATCAATTGGTGCCGTGTTGACACTGTTGTATGCTAAAAGTTTTTCAACATAATAATACGGAGGCAGAGAATCATCTTTCACACCAGTACTTGCAAAAAGTGCGCGGCATCCTGGAACCTGCATCGATTCAATCGTCCTGTATATCTCTGAAGAGTTGTAAATGCCTGTCAGTGCTACAGCAACATTATGCTCTGCTAACATCTTGTCAAGTGCTCTGTCAACACGTGAGACAAAAATACTGATGACAGTATCTACCTTTTTCCCACACCTTTGTGCCCCTTTGGCAAAAGCCTCTGCACATGCAAGAGCCTGCTCTTTTTTAAATATAAGTGTTGCATTCACAGGAATCCCTTCTGCCGTGAGTGCTTCCATCGCTCCATATCCCGCTTCTGTTGCAGGAACTTTTATCATCACATTTGGCCTTGCTATTGTGCCAAAAAGTCTTTTTCCTTCTGCTATTGTTGCAGCTGTGTCATCACAAAAAAATGGATCTACTTCAATGCTCACATAGCCATCATCACCTTTTTCATACAGAGGCTTTAAGATATCTGCCGCTTTTTGAATATCATAAATCGCCACTGCTTCATACTTCTCTTTTGGCGTAATATTTTGCAATGATTCAAGTTGGCTGAGATAGGCATCTGAGCTTAAGATGGCATTTTTAAATATTGCCGGATTTGAAGTTGCCCCATTTATGATTTTCTTCGCAATTAACTCTTTAAACTCATTGTCAAGATAATCTCTTTCAATAAAATCAGCCCACAACGAAAACTTCAAATCTTCACTATACATTCCTATCCTTCAATATTTTTCATCTATTATAACCCAACAAATCTGAAATTAAGCTAGTTTTTTTGGAACGACTATTGTAAAAACAGAACCATAGTTCGTACTTTTGACATCTATCTTTGTATGAAACTGTTTTTGCATAATCATCTGTGACATATAGAGTCCCAAACCTGTGCCGTTCTTTCCTTTTGTGCTAAAGTAAGGCTCAAAAATCGCATCAATATTTTCCTGAGAGATTCCTCCGGCATTATCCGCTATACTTATAGCCACTTCCTGTTCGCGATTAAAAATATTTATAGTCACTTTGGGGTATTTTATTTTCCGTGAAATAAGTTCATCTATTGCATTATTTATAATGTTTAAAAGCACTTGAATCACCTCATTTGCATAGATATTGACAATCAGTCGCTGTTGTTGAAAAAACTTTATCTCAACAGTTGTCTTTTTTAATCTTGGTTGCACAAAACTGATGGCTTTAACTATCAACTCATTAATATCAATGGAACTTAGTTCTTTATCTGGACGAAAATAGGTTTGAAAATCATCAATCGTTTCAGAGAGATAAACAACAGTATCACTGATATTTTCAAGCGCTTTATCAAGCTCTTCATCGGACACCTCTTCGCCTAAAAGCTTTTTGACCTGCAGGTTTGAGATATTAAGAGTGACGGTAGAAAGTGGTTGTCTCCATTGATGCGCAATCATACTGATCATCTCTCCCATAACTGCCTGTTTGGACTGTATTGTGAGCATTTTATCTTTTTGTGTCAACTCTTTTACTTTGCGTGAGAGCATTATCTGCTGTCTCTCAATCATCGCTTTTGCTTCATCCATCTTCTTCTTGTAAAAGTAGACAATAACACTCATAATACCAAGCACAAAGGAGAGATAGGAGAGTTGAAACATCGAATACGAAACCTGTACAAATGGTTGCAGAGGCGCAATCAGCAGCATAGCAATCATAAACATTACCCAGACTATAGCAATTTTATCATCTTGAAAGTAGAGCAGTATAATGGGATAGGTAAATATCCAGACATGTTTCATCTCGGAAGGTTCACTGACATAAATAAGATACAAAAATAAAAATGTAAACTGTAAAGTCACCATATAAGAGACAAAAGTGATAGAGGATTTCTTCGTTCGCAGTATATAAGCAAGAACAACATTCACAAGTAGCAATGAAGACTCAATGGCAATGATATGGTGCGGTTCATAATGGAAAAAGTTGATGCATATTCCATATATCAAGCCAACTGAGGAGAGCATCAGAGCAACATTCACCATTTGAAACTTGCTTCTTAGTTCTGTTTCTGACGTATCGAATTCAAAACCGCTTGTAAAAAGTTCCTCTTTTACCATCTATTTTTCCCTTTTTTATGGAAGGTATATTTTGTCTTGCAGCTCTTCATATTCAAGCACTGCCTGGCTATCAAGAGTGATGCCGCCACCACTTTTGTAGATATATCCATCACCCTTTTTCTCAATAAAACGAATCATAACCCCGCTGTCGAGACTCTCTCCGTCAAAGTATGCAAAAATTCCACTAAAAAAGCCTCTTTCATACTTTTCTGTTTTCTCTATTATATCTAAAGTACTCTTTTTTGGTGCACCGCTGATACTTCCGGCAGGCAGCAAAGCTGCTAAAATATCACCCAAATGCTCACGCCAATTTTCCGGCAGTTCTCCGCTTATATGCGAACTTACCTGCAGCAACTCTTTTTCTCCTGCATTTATTTTTTGAATGTAGCGAAACTTTTCAACTTTTACATTTTTGGCAACTATGGAGAGGTCATTACGCAGCAGATCGACTATCATTATATGTTCTGCCATCTCTTTTTCATTGGAGAGAATTTTTGCTTCAGCCTTGACAATTGCTGCATCAATCGTCCCTTTCATAGGAAAAGTGTGGATGCAGTTATCTTTAATCTGCACAAATTTTTCAGGAGAGAAACAGACAAA
>JALVXQ010000004.1 GCA_027038255.1 Sulfurimonas sp.
GCTTTATATGCTGTTGATTTTCAGCACAATCCACACAATTTATTTTTATATGAGATACTGGAAATATATACTGCTTCCGTACTCACTCAATTTTCATTCAATATTTTCCCATAATACTTTAATCAATGTGAGAAACAGACGGACGCTGTTTTTAGATTTTTTTAGAAAACTGCAATATGTACGCTCAAAAAGTGCAATTGAAGAGGCATATACGCAGGGATTAGAGCATTTTACTCTGCTTTATCAGAATTTAACCTCCATAGACACAGACAATTATCGAAAGAACAAAGAGAAAATTGTTCACTATCTTGGACTAATTGAAAACGGCTATGAAGTTGCCATACACCCTATAAGAAAGAAAAATGTATTACTCTCATTTTATAAACTGCCAACTTTCTATGAGATCGATTTTCACTTGTTTAAAAAAGATAAAATCTTTCTTGGAATCTATGAAAAAGGCTTTTATTACCGTGATATGAATACTCTTGACCACCATTTAATCATTGGTGAGAGCGGAAGCGGTAAATCAAACCTTATGCAGTTGCTTAATATCAATTTTTTGCATAATCGAAAGCATGTTAAAAAAATGTATCATATAGATTTGAAAGGCGGAGTAGAGTTAAAAAGATATGAAGTCCTTGAAAATGTTGAATTTGTAAGTGATATTCAAAGACTCGACACGCTTTTAAGCGAAGTTGTAGAAGATATGAAGCATGTGCAAAAAATTATGCTTGAAAAAGATATTAGGAGTAATGATACATTTACTCTCGTAATATTTGACGAGTTTGGGGCTATATCTAGCTACCCTGACAAAAAGATAAGGGATTCTATCTTTCAAAAATTGGCTCTTATCAGTATGCAGGGGAGAAGCTCAAAACATTTGCTGTTTATGTTTGGTCAAAAGGTAGATACTACGACTTTACCGAGTAATATTGTAAACAATCTGCAATCAAGAGTGTTGTTAAAAACTTCCAATGATAACAATATCAATATTATTGATTTAAAAGAAAATATCCGTGAGAGGATTACTACAACAGAGGTTCAAGACTTCACAAAAGGACGGGCAATTTATAAAGACGGTTTAACCTCTGAAAAATCCTTACTCCAAGTCCCTTTTATCTCTGATAATTTCATAACTACTGCTATAAAATATTACTCTTAAGTTGCCAAATCTTCAAGCCCCATCGGGGCTTGGAGTTTGGCTCTTGACTTACTTTATAGAAAGTGTCAGGATATAGAAAAATTTAATATTTATTTTGATAGAATAAGTGACACAAAAAGTGGTGCTTAGTGATACTTTTTGAAAAATCTTTCTTTATAATGTCCCTATTTTAGGGGTTTTGAAAGATAAATGGTACATAGGTGAAATTTCCTTTCATCCGCACCACTCATTTAGAAATTACTAACTACAATATAATCAAACTTCTTTTTTACTATAATTATTTTCATCTTTTTTCTTCTGTCCAAAGCTCCAGAATGGCAATGTAAGGGCACATCATCCAAAGGGCGACAATAGACATGACTGAAAAAGAGAAACAAGAGCTCAAGCAGAGTATTGAAAAAGAGATAGCAATACTCACCACCGAACTTGAAACTCTTCAAAAATCACTCAAACCTATCAAAAAAGATTGTTCACTCGACAGTATTGACCACAAAATGCTCAAACAGGACCAAAACATCAATATTCAAAGATATGAAGAGGCAAAAAAGAGATTAAACAGACTTAAACATGCCTCTTTAAAAGTAGATACCGATGAGTATGGAATCTGTAAAGAGTGCGAAGAAGAGATTTCACTTGCACGCTTAAAACTGATTCCTGAATCAGAGTATTGTGTTGCCTGTATGAATGAGTTAGGGTTATGATATTTCATAAAAACTTTCAATATTCTCTGCATTTAACTATAATTTCAATATTACACCTATGAAGGATATCCTTATGGATGGTACTATTTCTGTTACATATCAAATTCTTTGTGAAAATGATTTCAATCGTGAGCTTACACTCAAAGAGTTATTGTCCAATGAGAAGATAGCAAAAGTTATAAAAAGTGAATTTGCCAAAGGCATTCGAAATATCTCTTTAGAATCTGATGATTTAAGTGCAAGATTACGTATCAATTCAATTAAAAAATTGTATACATTTGAAGTGGACAAAGATGACTTTGCTGATATTTTAGTCCTTGCAGAAGAGGATGCCGCGAGTAAAAAACTACTCAAAAAAGAGTGCGACAGAGTTGAACTTGTCGATATAACTACAAATTAATGCACTAAGAACTCCTCGACATTTTTTACAATTTCATCAATCGCCTCTGTTGCTTTTTTATAAAGTACCTTTGTATAAATCGTATCATCAATTGCAGGACTTGGTTCAAGGTTGTTCAGAATCGCATACTGTATGCCTGAACGCACGAACATATCTGTGTTGATGACATTACCGCTTGTCCCTATGACGACAAGCATTTCACAATCTTGTAACTCTTTGTACATATCTGCATATTTTGGAGCGGCTTCTCCGAAAAAGACTATGTTAGGACGAAGGTTATAACTGCAGCGCGGGCAGGCATCATAAACATTTCGCAGCTTTTCATAGCCTATGTCATCTACAAACCCACAGCTTTCACAGCGCACCTCACGCAAGAAACCGTGTAGATGCAGTACATCTCTGCAGCCTGCTCTCTCGAACATATCATCAACATTTTGCGTGATGATCTTTAGCTCATGACGATACTGTTCTGACAGTTTTCTGATTGCTTTATGTGCCTTGTTTGGCTCTTTATTTTTGATGTCCAAACGTCGTTTATCATAAAAGTTAATCGTCTCATCATAGTTCCACTCCAAACATCCCGCAGAGCATATCTCTTCTATTTTGTAATTATCCCACAATCCACCGCTATCGCGAAAAGTAGATATACCGCTCTCAGCACTAATTCCTGCACCTGAAAAGATGATTACCTTTGCCATACTAGCTCCTTTGCATACGATACTCCACAAAGAGAGTACAACATTCATTTGGTTTGAGTGTTTTAAAATCATCAAAGGCATTGGCACTCTCTATGCAGACAAACTCTTTGTAGGCCTCTGGCTGCATTGCACTCATTTTACTGCACTTTTCTATCCAAGGATTCCAGATGATTGCCGAGTGGGAGTTCTCTGCGTGAATGAGTACCTCTTTATCATCCTCACGCAGACGTATATCTTTTTTCACACCAAGGTAGACTCTATCTGTCTCTGCTGAAATTTTTAGCGCTTTAGTCTCTACGCTTTTTGTATCTGTCAGCGTATCTAAAAACTCCACACCCTCCAAACCTTCTATTGTAATATTCTCAATGTTTTTAACTTGAAAATAGGTATGAAAAGCCTGCGTGAGGAGAAACTCTTTTACATCTTCATTCGTTGTTGTCATACTGATAGAAAGTCTCTCAGAGATATCAAAAACAATGTCCAGAGTAAAATCATAATCCCAGATTTTTTTGCTTATTTCACTGCTTTTTAACTGCAGATGCACTTGCGTGAGACGCTCATTCACCTCTTCTACTTTTATAAGTTCAAAAAGAAAAATACGTGCAAAACCATGTTGCGGCAGGGACTTATCTAAATTACCAAATCGCGGCCAGCAGATTGGAATGCCACCACGAATGGCTCTGCCTTCTTCAAACTTACTTGTTTCACTGAGCCATAAAAGTGCACTTCCGTTCCTTGCATAGTCAAAGATATGTGCGCCCTGCAGTGCTATCTTTGCGTGAGCGGCACTGTTTTGTATCTCAATATATTCAAAGCCGTTCGCAAAAGATTTGAGTGCATACACTTTAGCCTCTCCAGCCTTTCATTTTATGCCATTTGAGTGCATACAGAAGTATCACGCCGTAACAGACAATGCCAATAAGATAAGCCTCTTGCATATTTGCCGTAATCTGTGCTATTTTCCCAAAAGCAAGCGGCAGCAGTGCCCCTCCGGCTATGGACATGATGAGCAGTGCACTCCCTTTTGCCGTATGTTTACCCAAATCTTCAAGTGCCAAAGGCCAAATAGTCGGCCAGACAAGCGCATTTGCCAGACCTAAAAGTGCCACAAACAAAATGCTGTTAGGTACTAACATCACACCGCTCCATCCCCAAAGCATTGCAGAAAAACTTGTATCTGTTGTTGAAGAAAAAGCCACACCAAACAAAAAGAGTATTCCTGTCAAAGCAGAGATGACAAGCGCCTTCTCCTGCGTGAGGAACTTTGGAATTGCAACAACACCGATGATGTAACCTAAAACCATAAAAAACATCGTGTATGAAGTGAGCGCCGTCGCATTTGCCATCCCGATACTTTGCGCATAGAGACCGATGGTATCACCGGCTATGACCTCGATGCCCACATAAAAAAAGAGTGCCACAGCACCCAACACTACACGCGGAAATCCAAAGATATTTTCATCATCATATGGATCCTCTTCAAACTCTATCTCCGGCAAAGAAGAGAAATAGACAAAGAGTGCCAAAGCAATTAAAATCGCTGCCATAACTGCATACGGTTTTATGAGTTCATGTGCAAGCAGAGATGGGTCAGGCTGAATATTTGCAAGAATGAGTACCGTAAAGACCAAAGGTGCTAACACGCCTGCACTTTTGTTAATCAGCCCCATAATGCTGATGCGCATCGCCGCTGATTCGATGGGACCTACAAAGACTATGTAAGGGTTAGAAGCCGTTTGTAAGATGGTAAGCCCCGTTCCAAGCGTAAAGAGAGCTAGTAAGAAAATGAGAAATTCCGCACTCTGCGCTGCAGGAATAAAAAGCAGTGCACCTACGGCCATCACGACAAGTCCCAGTGCCATCCCTTTTTTATAACCGGTCTTCTCTAGCACATACGCCATCGGCAGAGCCATCACTGTGTAAGCGATGTAAAAAGCAAAAGTCACAAAGAGCGCTTCAAACTCATTAAGCTCGCAGATTTCTTTTAAAAAGGGAATAAGCGATCCATTAAGCCAAGTCACAAAACCAAATATAAAAAATAAAACACCAATAATCACCATCGGAATAAGTGATGATTTTTTATGCATTTTGTAAGCCTTCGAGGTACTTTGCCACAGCATCTTCATCATTGGAGTGCGGCAGGACAATATCTGCTTTCTCTTTGAGCTCTTCTTGTGCATTTGCAACGGCTACAGAAGTATTTGCCAGTTCAAACATACCGATGTCATTGAGGTTGTCCCCAAAAACAGTCAGCTTTTCTAAATCAAATCCTACCGCTTCACTAACACTTTTTATACCATGTGATTTGTCGGCATCTTTATGTAAAATGGTCAAGAAATAGCAACCCATATAAGCCTCAGGAGCCAAAATATACCTAAGTTCATCACCATAGATTAGTCGTAGATTTTCTTCTAGTGCCTGCAGAAGCATCTCTTCAGCCATGTAGACTATTTTAAAATTATTTTCCATTGCCTGCAAATTTGCAAATGCATGCGTATGGTCATCATCCACGTAACGCTTGATTATCTCACTCTGATAGCTGTTGAGCGTTGTTGAGTAGGAAAATGCTTCATTAAGCGCATCATCAACAAGGGAGAGCACAAAGGGGTAAATACCAAGTCGTGAACCTTCATCAATGATACTGTCCGCGACATCTTTTGAAATAAATTTTGCATCAATAATCTTTTTATCCATCGTCGCAATGAGCGCGCCATCCAGAAGTATCATTGGAGCGCTCACGCTTACACCTTCTAAGAACTGTGCCGTTTTTTTGTATGTTCTTGCGGTTGCTATGCCTAAAATGGCTTCATTTTCGTAGGAGTTCCAAATTTTTTTAGTATAATCACTCAAAGATAAGTCAGAACGTAAAAAAGTATGGTCTAAGTCTGTTATGTAAATGTTTTTCATAACGTGATTATAGCAAAAAGAGGGTTTTCTATGAAAAAAGCAGTAGTAACAGGGGCGAGCAGCGGTATAGGCAAAGCAATTACACAGCGCTTGCTTACCCTTGGATATGCCGTCACAGGTGTAAGCCGTAGCATCAGTTATGAAGCATTTAATCATGCAAATTTTCAAGCAGTGCAAGTTGATTTGAGTGAGCCTCACGCAACAAAAGAACTTTGTGAAATTTTAAAAAAAGAGGAGCTTTTCCTTCTCATCAATGCTGCGGGTTTTGGTAAATTTGAACCGCATGAAGAGCTGAGTGCTGACATCATAGAAAATATGACCCATCTCAACCTCACAGCACCTATGCTGCTAACAAACGCCTGTCTGCGCTCACTCAAACACAACAGCGGCTACCTCATCAACATAAACTCCATCGAAGCACTGCGCGCAAGCAAATTTGCAGCACTTTACTCCGCCACAAAAGCAGGGCTCAAAGCCTTTGGAGATGCGCTCTTTGAAGAGACACGTAGAAGCTCTCTGAGCATAACAAACATCAACCCTGACATGACCGAAAGTAATTTTTATGATGCGTTGCGTTTTGATGTGAGTAAAAGTGATAATGAAAAGCTTTTAGCAAGCGACATCGCCGATGCTGTGGAGCATATACTCACGATGCGAAAAGGCGCAGTAGTAAGCGAATACACCATACGAAGTTTACAGTTTGGAATACAGAAAAAAACTAAGAGGTAATATCAAATTTTGCGGTTTTATTGGCAGTTGCAGAGTTTAAAAAATCTTTATGTTTTTTTAGTTTTTCCAGTGTCTCACCCGTCTCATCTTTAAGCTGACAGATGAGTTTCAGTGCTTCTTTTATCAAGGAAGAAGCTGATTGCATTTCAGAAACACTCTTAAATTTTGGCATATCTGCAATCAATGCGCTAATACGTTCTGGATTTTTTTCAATAATGGCAATCTGTAGCTTCTTAAGCCACATTTGTACTCTCTTTCCATGCATCTAAAAGCCCTTTAAAAACATTGCTTACTTCGTCAACTTTTTCTGTATTGTTTTCTATGTTAGCAATACTTAAAAGTTGTATCTGATAATTATACAATCCATCGAGATATAAAGCGATATCACCATGCGATTTATCAAGTATTGAGATAAGTTCTACAATAACAGAAATAGAACGATTAATCCAATAAACTTTTTTGCCAGATACACCATCTTTTATGGCTTTTTTTGCCTGTGCATTAAAACGAAGTACTCCTTCGTACATCATCTCCACGAGCTTTTCCGGTGATTCTATGTTGACATTATTTTGAGTATAAATATTATAAGCTGCATTACTGTACATGGCAGGTTCCTTTTGGTTTTTTTCGTCTTTCATGGAGTGTATATCGACAACATTTTTAATAACTTTACAAAGATTTTTTAATTTACTCCCCCTTTTTTCTAAAGTTATTATAAAATTAGACGATATATGTTTTAAGTAAAGAAAAAAGGATACATCATGGCTGGAGATATTAGTTCATTAGGAATTGGTTCAGGCGTTTTAACTTCAGATGTTATTGACCAGTTAAGAGCAGCGGATGAGTCTCGTATTATTGATCCTATCAATAACAAAATAGACCTCAACAACCAAAAACAACAATCTTACGACCTCCTCTCTTCTTATATGAATACACTTAAAGGGAGTACTTCTGCCTTAAGCAACGATACCCTTTTTGATAATAAAACAGTAGATGTAAATGGTGCGGCAGAAGTCAGTGTAGATGCTGGAGCAAATGTTGATTCCTTTACACTTGAAACGATTACATTAGCAAAAAAAGATATTACCAAGCTTGGAGCAGTTGACAGCAAAACATCCTCTATTGCTTCTGATACAGGTGTTTTAGATTTAGCCATAGATGGAACAACTTACAATATTAATTATGATTCTAGTACTACATTAGAGAGTTTAGCACAATCCATAACAGACATAGCGGGATCAAAAATAGATGCTTCTATACTCGAAACAAGCGATGGACAATTCAGCCTTGTCCTCTCTTCCAAAGAGACAGGTGCAGATCAGGCTATCACTATTACAGATACAGATGATGGAACAAACGGAGATGGTTCTCTTGATGCAGCACTATTTGACACTACTGTAGATGATGGATACCAAAAAATTCAAGACAGTGTTGATGCTGAATTTAAATATAATGGCATTACAACAACACGTTCTACAAATGACATTAGTGATTTGATTTTAGGAGTAGACATTACACTCAAAGAAGAGGGTGACTTCTCCACTGTAACTATCAATCAAGATACTCAAAAAATTGAAGATGAAATGCAATTGTTTGTCGATAACTACAATACATTAATGTCAAATGTAGGAGACATGACAGCATTTGACAAAGATACAGGCACTACAGGTGTTTTTCAAGGAGATAGTTTTGTCAACGGTCTTAAACGTGATATAAGCAGTACTGTAACAAGTCGTTTTAACAACGATTCTTTAGTGAACTATGGTATAGAAATTGATAGATATGGTGTAATGAGCTTTGATTCAAGTGTACTAGACGATAAACTGCAAACTGATCCAGACGGTGTAAAAACATTTTTTACCGGAGGAGTAGATGATAATGGCAATGATGTCACAGGATTTTTTACAAACTTTAATGATGAAATGAAACAGTATACTGACTATGGTGGATTACTTACAAATTTTGACAATGGTTTAACGAAAGATGCAGACAATCTCTCAGACGCACTCGAGAAAGCTCAAGCTTCTCTAGACAGTCGTTACGATATTATGACACAACAGTTCATTGCATATGATGCTATCATAAATCAACTAAATGCAGAGTTTGCATCATTACAACAAACTATTGATTCACAATCATCATCAAGTCAATAAATTAAGTAATTATTTATTATTCTATAGAAAATGGCACCATACTTGCTACAGTACTAAAAGATGTAAAATAGGATATTAAATGTTTAATGGCAAAGTTATACTTATAACAGGTGGTACTGGCAGTTTTGGCAAGCAGTTTGTACGTACAATTCTAAAGCATTATAAGCCAAATAAAATAATCATCTATTCACGGGATGAACTCAAACAGTTTGAAATGGCACAAAAATACAATGACAAATGTATGCGTTACTTCATAGGTGATGTAAGAGATTTACCACGTTTGCAAAAAGCCATGGTAGATGTTGACTTTGTTGTTCATGCTGCCGCACTCAAACATGTACCTATTGCAGAGTACAATCCTATGGAGTGTATAAAAACAAATGTTATGGGTGCGCAAAACATCATTGATGCGTGCATTGACAATAAAGTTCCTTACACAATCGCTCTTTCAACAGACAAAGCAGCATCTCCTGCTAATTTATATGGAGCTTCTAAACTTGTATCTGACAAACTTTTTGTCGCAGCAAATAATCTACGAGGAAGCCATGATATTAAATTTTCTGTCGTACGATATGGAAATGTTTTAGCTTCTCGAGGCTCCGTTATTCCATACTTTGAAAAACTGATAGCTGAGGGTGCAACAACTCTGCCTATCACTGAGCCAAATATGACACGTTTTTGGATAACCCTTCAAGAGGGTGTTGATTTTGTACTCAAAAACTTTCTAAGAATGCAAGGTGGAGAGATATTTGTACCAAAAATTCCATCTATGAAGATGACAGAAATGGCCAAAGCAATTGCACCCAATCTTCCTCAAGAAATCATAGGCATACGTCCAGGAGAAAAACTACATGAAGTGATGTGTCCCCTTGATGATTCACATTTAACTCTTGAATTTGAAGACCATTTTGTCATCAAACCAAGTATTACATTCTCAGCACCTATTGATTATACAAAAAATAATCTCAATGAAGTAGGCAAAAGTGTAAAACAGGGTTTTGAATATAATTCTCGAGACAATACTATTTGGTTAAGTCATCACGAGCTCCTTGAAAAAATTCAACTTACAAAAGATGAAGAAAAATAGATGCTAAGCTACTCTACACAACTCATAGAAGATGATGATATAGAGGCAGTAATTGAAACCTTAAAAAGCAATCTTTTAGCACAGGGACCTAAAGTTTTAGAGTTTGAAGCTGCCTTATGTAAATATACAGGTGCTAAATATGCAGTGGCTTTTAACTCTGCAACATCTGCTTTGAGTGGAGCTTATCATGCTTGTGGAGTTGAAAAAGATGATGAGATAATCACCTCTGCTATAAGTTTTGTTTCCACTTCTAATATGTTTGTAGATTTAGGAGCCATCCCTGTTTGGTGTGATATCAAACCAGATGGAAACATAGATGAAAATAAAATAGAAAAGCTCATCACCCCAAAAACCAAAGCAATTGTCCCCATTCATTTTGCAGGAAAGCCTGTTGATCTACAAGCTATCTACAAAATCGCAAAAAAACATAAGCTTCTTGTTATCGAAGATGCAGCCCATGCACTTAGCTCCAGCCTTAATAATAAAAAAATAGGTTCATTTTCAGATATGACGATTTTTAGTTTTCATGCCATCAAACCCATTACAACAAGTGAGGGAGGAGCTGTACTTACAAACAATAAAGAGTACGCAAATAGATTAAAGCTTTTTCGTTCACATGGAATTGTCAAGAAAAAACTTTGGAACTCTGATATGATAAGTATGGGTTACAACTATCGCCTAACTGAAATTGCAGCAGCACTTGGCATTTCTCAACTCAAAAAACTTGATAAATTCATAGAAAAACGCAATAAAATAGCTAGTTATTTTGATGAACGATTTAAAAATGAAAAACTCTTTCTTGCACAAAAAATAGAGCCACACCAGATAAGTTCACGCCACCTCTATCCAATCATTCTCAACCCTGAACTGCATTCTTTTAAAGAGACAATATTTACAGAGTTACAAAAGAGAGGTCTTGGTGTACAAGTTCATTACAAACCAATCTATCAAAACTCTTTTTACAAAGAAAAATTTGGTGAAGTTTCATTACCTTTAACAGATAAATTTTATAACGCAGAGATTTCAATTCCCTGCAATCAAACCATGAGTATGCAAGACGCTGCGTTTGTAGCAGATACCTTTTTAGATGTTATACATAAGTATCTCCCTAGAAAATCTAGTGTTTAGAAATATGCTATAATCAATAAATATTTATAAAGGAGTTTCTCAATGGGTCTAAAAATAGAAGATTCATACCCTCGTTACACATATGATGATTATAGTTTATGGGAAGGTAATTGGGAACTTATAGAAGGTGCGCCTTATGCCATGGCTCCAGCACCTATGATTGAACATCAAAGCATTAGTGCCAAAATTGCTCGTCAGTTAGATGAGCTGTTTGAAAATTGTTCACAATGCAAAGCATTACTACCTGTTGATTGGAAAATAACTGAAGATACAGTTGTCCAACCTGACAATCTTGTAATTTGTCACAAACCGAAAAACCCTGCTTATATCTCACAAGCTCCAGAAATAATTTTTGAGATTCTCTCTAAATCTACTGCAAAAAAAGATGAAACGATTAAATTTCATCTCTATGAACAAGAGGGTGTTAAATACTACATTTTAGTCAACCCTGAAGATAAAGTTGCGAAAGTCTATCATTTGCAAAATGGAAAATATACTAAATTACTAGATACTTATGATGAAACTGTAAAATTTGAAATATTAAAATGCCAGAGTAATTTAACTTTTGATTTTTCAAAAATTTGGTGAGTTTTACTAATGCAAGCTATAGCTATTATCCCTGCACGTGGTGGAAGTAAGAGAATACCAAAGAAAAATATTAAACTTTTTCATGGCAAGCCTCTTATTGCTTATAGTATTGAAGTGGCATTAAAGTCACAACTCTTCAAGCGAGTCATAGTCTCTACAGATGATGAAGAGATAGCAAGTATCGCTAGAGAGTATGGAGCAGAGACTCCTTTTGTGAGACCAAAAGAGCTGAGTGATGATATGAGTACAAGTGGTGATGCAGTTGCTCATGCTATAGAGTATCTCGAATCACAAGGAGAAGAGTTTGCGTATGTTTGCACACTCTACCCTACTGCTCCATTTTTGCAAGCAAAGTATTTAATAGAGGGGCATGAGAGACTTAAAGCATCTGACGCAAAGATGGCGTTTAGTGTGACAACTATGCCTTTCCCTGTACAGAGAACCTTTAGCATAACTGAAGATGGCAGATGTCAAATGTTTACACCAGAGCATTTTAAAACTCGCTCACAAGACTTAGAAGAGGGCTATCAAGATGCAGGACAGTTTTACTGGGAGAGAGTAGATAAAGAGTGGAGTGATATTCCCTTTGGAAAAGATAGTATCCCTATAGTTCTGCCTAGAGAATTAGTACAAGATATAGATACGCCTGAAGATTTTAGAAGAGCGGAGCTTATGTACAGTGTTTTACATCAAGATAGTTTTGATGAGTGGAATACTCTGAAAAAAAGACTAAACAAAAAAGAAAAAATTATTAAATTTTCAAATGGAAATATCTATTTCATGTCCATTGGACAAAACATAGGTTTTGAAACTTACGGAAAAGATCAGCTGTTTTTACGACCTGTACTTGTCTATAAAAAATTAAGTAAAACAACTTTTTTAGGTATTCCATTAACATCCAAGCCAATAGAAGGAAGTTACTATTTCTCCTTTAACTACAAAAAAGATAAAACAAGTACTGCTATGTTTAATCAGATGAGAGTTTTTGATATTAGAAGATCAGAGTATTTTAGTGGTTATATTACTATAAAAGATTTCGCAAGATTAAAATGCAAAGTAAAGGAATTTATGAATGTTACCCCAAGTAGTAAATACAAGGGGAATGGGCATGCTTCAAAGAAGTTGCCAAAAAAGTCTCAATCTTGAGATTGTAGAAATTATAACATAGGAAGAAAAAAATGTCAAATATCCTCTTTCGATCCGACTCCTCTTCAACCTTAGGTACTGGGCATATCATGCGTGATTTAGTTTTAGCCTCTAAGTATGCAAAAGAGGGACATACTATTATATTTGCTACTCAAGATTTAGAGGGAAATATAAACCATAAAATAGCTAAAGCTGGATATACAATAGAGCTCTTAACATCCAATGATAGAGAGGAAGTAGATGCTCTTCTAAAAAAGTATGCGATAGATATGATAGTGATAGACCACTATGGGATAGGCTATAAGTATGAAAAAGAGCTAAAAACAAAACATTCAGAACTTACTATCATGGCACTTGATGACACCTATGAAAAACACTACTGTGATATACTTTTGAACCATAATATCAGTGCCGATGCAAAAAGATACAAAGGCTTAGTTCCAAAAGAGTGTGAGCTTAGATGTGGGAGTGAGTATACTCTTTTGAGAGAGGAGTTTTACCAAAAGTTTCCAGAAAAGAAAAAAAGTGAATATATCCATGTTTTACTCGCCATGGGTGGAGTAGATAGTAGAGAGTTAAATATAAAAATACTCGAAGTTTGCAGTAAATTTGAAAATATAAAAATTGATGTTCTCACAACTACTGCAAATAAAAATCTTCACAAATTACAAGAGTTTGTAAAGAACTCTCAAAACACTACCCTACACATAAATAGCACCGCAGTTGCAAAACTGATGCACAAGAGTGATTTTGCAATTCTTACACCGAGTGTAACGGTAAATGAAGCCTATTTTATGAAGCTACCCTTTATAGCTATTAAGAGTGAAAAAAATCAAGAAGATATATATACTTATCTTCAGAACAAGAGCATCTTTACTTTAGAAAGCTTTGATGCAGAAAAATTATCTCAACAAATAGAACTTATGATAGCTATACTAAGTTCTAAGCTTACTCTTTTCACCGAGCTCTCTTTAGAGGAAAGAAAGATGATTTTAGAGTGGCGGAATAGTCAATCCATACGAAAATGGATGTATAACCGAGATACAATTTCACTAGAAGATCATCTGCACTATATAGACTCTCTACCCAAGAGAGAAGATAAAGTATATTTTTTACTCCAAAATGAAAAGAGCTCTTTAGGTGTAGTTAATTTAACTGAAATAAAAGACCAAGAGAGTGCAGAAATTGGTATCTATACAGATCCAAACCTCAGGGGTTATGGTGCACTCTTGATGTGTAAAATAGTAGAGTATGCCTTTAATATACTCCGTATAAAAGTGCTGTATGCTCATGTCTATGAAGAGAATATAAAGGCTATCGAGCTTTATAAAAAGTTTCATTTTAAAACTATTACTACTAACAAAGACAGCAATGGAAAATTACACTGTATGGAGTTAAAAAATGAAAATTGGTACATTTGACCTAAAACAAGATGGTGTCTATATCATAGCTGAGCTCAGTGCAAATCACGGTGGCAAAATTACTATTGCAAAAGAGAGTATACAAGCAGCAAAAGAGATTGGTGCAGATGCTGTAAAACTACAAACATATACAGCAGAGACCTTAACTCTTAACTCAGATAAAGAGGACTTTATCATAAAAGGTGGAACTCTTTGGGATGATAGAAAACTTTATGATTTATACAGAGAGGCTTCTCTGCCTTGGGAGTGGCACAAAGAGCTTTTTGCATATGCTCGTGAGATAGGTATCGATATATTCTCTTCACCCTTTGACAAAACTGCTGTTGATTTTTTAGAGCAGTTTGAGCCATCAGCTTATAAGATTGCCTCTTTTGAGATTACAGATTATGAGCTTATTCGCTATACTGCATCCAAAGGTAGATCTATGATTATCTCAACGGGAATTGCAACTATAGATGAGATACAAGATGCAGTGGATATCTGTCGTAGTGAGGGTAATGAGGATATAGTACTTCTTAAATGTACTTCTGCTTATCCTGCTGCATTAGAGGATGCCAATCTCCTCACTATCCCAAACCTAGCACAAACTTTTGGTGTTATAAGTGGTTTTTCAGATCATACTTTAGGAGTGACAGCACCTGTAGTTGCTACAACTCTTGGTGCGAAAGTGATAGAGAAACACTTCATACTAGATAAATCTATAGGCGGGGCTGATGCTAGCTTTTCCTTAGATAAAGAAGAGTTTGCTCAAATGGTTCAAGCTGTTCGTGATACTGAAAAGCTTTTAGGTAACATTGATTATAGTATGACAGAAAAAAAGAAGAAGTCTCGACAGTTTAGCAGAAGCCTTTATGTAGCAAAAGATATAAAAAAAGGTGAAATGTTTACTGAAGAAAACATAAGAAGTGTACGACCTGGCTATGGCATGCATCCAAAATATTTTAAAGATATTTTAGGAAAAACTGCACAGAAGGATTATGAATTTGGAAATCCTTTCCAAAATTAGTACTTTCATTGGCATAATTTATGCTTAATCTCATAAAAGGATTTTTATGCAAAACATACAAGAACAAGCAGCACTGACATATCAAAATAATTTATCATTTTTCCAAGAAAATTTTCCTGAAGTATATGAGAAGATTGATTTACTCTCTCATGCTATTGAGACAAATCAATATAAAGAAAATTATTCTTTAGAATACAAAAATGATTATTTTGATGTATTAGATCTAAACTCTAGTCAATATCTTTATGGTGATTCAAGCGTAGAACTTGCAAAAAAAGCTGCAAAAGAGATAAATTATAAAAAAAATGAAGGCGTTATAGAGACATTTTATAATTTTAGCTTTACACCAGAAGCTGTTGAACTTGCAAACAATGAAGATCCTACATCTTCCAAATTTATACTGACTGCGCCTATCATAAACTTCACTACAAACATACTCGATAAAAAAACAACTACAATGAAACAAATCTACAAATTTATATTTTTTGGTATAGGATTAGCTGTACATCTTAGTGAAATAGATAAAAAAATAAATGCCCACATGTACCTTATTATTGAAAATAATTTAGAAATCTTCCGATTGTCTCTTTTTGTAACAGACTACTCTCATTTAGCTAAAGAGAGTGAGCTATATTTTTCCATTATGGAAGATGACGATACTTTTAAACACTCATTTGAAAAATTTTATCATAATAGTTTCATAAGAAACAACTACATTAAATACTCTCTCTTTTATCCAGAGTACAAAGCAAAAATAGCTTCCATACAAAAATTTATTGTTTCACAATCAAACATGACATACCAACAAGACAAATTACTTTTAAAAAACGTAAAAGTATTAAAAACTATAGAAGAAGAGTATAAGTTTTTTGATGTTTCCAAGCACTATAAAAACACACCTTTTAGTAATCAGCCAGTCATTTTAGTAGCAGCAGGACCATCGCTTAACAAAGAGATTCAATGGCTTCAAAAGAATGCTCCTTATGCTATCGTTGTGGCACTATTTATGACGCTTCCTATTTTAGACAAACATAATATAAAACCTGATGTTATTATTCATGTTGATGAAAATATGTCTATTGTCGATAAAACAATAGAAAAAATCAGCAATAAAGAACTCACGAAAGATTCTCTCTTCTTTTTAGCACCAAGTATTGAGTGTTCACACTTCTCAACCCTTACATCTAAAGATAAAATCTTTGTGTTTGAAGATAGAACCAGATACAGATTTGACAAAGGCTTCATTGAAGCATTTAGTGTTGGTGAAGTAAGTTATGCCTTAACACTTCTATGGGATACTCATGAGATTTATCTCCTTGGTTTAGACTTAGCACTAGATGCAGAGACGAAACAAACACACGCAGAGGGACATGAGAGTGCAAAAGACAAAAGTGGCCTTGTGGATATACAAGAGAGTGATTCTGTTTCACTACGAGGTAGCGAACTTTATGTAAAAGGAAATTTTACAGACAGAGTTTCTACAACTCCACTGTTTGATATGTCCAGAATAATGGTGAATTCTTTTACAAATAAATATAAACAAGAGTATCAAAAAATTTACAACTTAAATAATGGTGCATACTTTATAAATACTGTTGCAAAAAAATCTGCTGAAATTAACTTATCACAGACCCATAAAGTAAAAAATACAAAACTTATAGCAGAAATAAAAGAATTTTGTACTACTCACGCAAGTGCCACTATGGATGAAAATGAAAAAAGAGCTTTTGATGAGAGAGTAGAAGATGCACTCCATAAAAAAGAGTTGATTTTAAATTTTGCAAATCAAAAATCTCCTTCTATAGGGCAGTTTCAAAAGAGTTTCAATGCTACTGCAGAGCAACTCATTGTTACACCATCAAATTCATTTAATGAACTGGCTCAAATATATATTATTTATCTTGAAAATATTGGTGGATACATAGGGGATTTTTTTAATACATCAAGTTTAGATAATCCAAAAAGAAATATTAAACATTTCCAAAAAATTATAGCAACACAATTTCTAAAAATTGTAGACAAATATCTTAATGGATTAAAAGAAATAGAAGTTTAAAAAATGAGAAAGAGCAAAGAACTCTCTCTCATAATTATGTAAGATTATTACTACTGTAACAATCTTAATACATTCTGTTGAACAGAATTAGCTTGACTCATAGCATATGAACCTGATTGTGCTAAGATATTCAATTTAGAAAAATTTGCACTCTCTGCAGCAAAGTCAACATCACGTATCTGCGATTCTGCAGATGTAACATTTATCTGCGTTACAGAGATATTTCTAATAGTTGATTCAAGTTGATTTTGAACAGAACCAATATCTGATCTCGTTTTATCCACATCTCGTAATGCATAATCTGATGTAATAATTGCTTTTTCAGCACCAGCTCTTGTTGTTACATCAATAGTTGAAAGGTTATTAGTAAGACCAGCTGTCGCAGTTGCTGCAAGACCTGTACCACCAGTTGAACTAACAGTAAAAGTATCTGCTGCATCAAGTCTAAGCGTATAGTTACCACTTCCCGCAGTTGTTTCTACAGCACTCGCACGAATGTTTGCGCCTACAGATTGAGACTCTGCATTAAATGCATCGACAAGTGCCTGTGTATTTTGTAAACTTGTGTTACCTGTTACATCAGTTGTAGTAACACTAACTTCAACACCAGCTGCACTTGTTACAGTAACGGCATGTGTAGTCCCACCTGTTGTACCAATAGCTGTTGTACCATCATCTAATGCAAATTTTCCAACATTTGCTACTTGCGTATCATTTACAGAGATGTTAACAGTCTCTCCACTATATGCACCAATTTGGAAACTTTTATTTTGATAAGCACCATTTAAAAGTGTTTGACCATTAAACGAAGTAGTAGAAGCAATATTTTGCGCTTCTTCAGTCAATTTAGTGATATCTGCTTGTATTTTTGTACGAGTATCTAATGTTTGACCATCAGAAGCAGCCTGAATTGATTTCGTTCTAATTGTATCAATAATTTTAGTGTACTCATCAAGTGCACCATCAGCTGTTTGGGCAATACCAATACCATCATTTGCATTATTGACAGCTTGTCCAAGACCTTCTGATTGTTGACGAAGTGAATTTGCAATAGCCATACCCGAAGCATCATCTGCAGCTTTGTTAATTCTAAGACCTGAAGAGAGTGCATTTAAACTTTTGTCTAAGCCTAAGTTAGTTTGTACAGAGTTGTTATGCGCGGTCATTGCCGCAACGTTTGT
Organism: Sulfurimonas sp.; assembly: GCA_027038255.1. Taxonomy (GTDB): domain Bacteria; phylum Campylobacterota; class Campylobacteria; order Campylobacterales; family Sulfurimonadaceae; genus Sulfurimonas. Next base: position 18,364 of record JALVXQ010000004.1, read on the forward strand.
GTTAATTCTAAAACCCATAATAAATCCTTTTCTATGGAAGAGTTTAAAAACTCTTGTGTTTTTTATTTTATCTTTTGGCTTCCTTGCCTCAGACTGTAACAATATCGTCACTCAAAAAAATAACTTTAGAAAAAAATATAAATATTTTCAATTTTTTACAATTTAATCTTTTTTAGCTACACTTCCACAATCAAAAACAAATCACTATACTATATATAGGAAGAGACCATTGAATTTAATTATCGTTGAATCACCGGCAAAAGCCCGTACTATCAAGAACTTTTTAGGAAAAGGTTATGATGTTATCGCATCAAAAGGACACATCCGCGACCTGCCAAAATCCCGTTTTGGAATCACTCTTGATGAAGAGACACATGAACTTGTTCCCAAGTACTCTGTAGCAAAAGAGAATGCTCCCACCGTTAAAGAGATACGTGAAAAAGCCAAAAAAGCTGACATCATCTATATCGCGACCGATGAGGACCGCGAAGGTGAAGCGATAGGCTGGCACATTGCTCACGCAATCAAAAAAGATCCCCAAGAGCTGCCACGCATCGTCTTTCACGAGATTACAAAGACAGCTATCAAACATGCACTCGAGTCTGCACGTAAAATCGATATGCAGATGGTCAATGCACAACAGGCACGTCGTCTCCTTGACAGAATCGTGGGCTATAAACTCTCTCCACTTCTTGCTTCAAAGATTCAAAAAGGTCTCTCCGGCGGACGTGTTCAGAGTTCAACGCTAAAGCTTGTCGTAGACCGTGAACGTGAGATAAAAGCCTTTGTTCCCCAAGAGTTCTGGACAATCGACACTGTTTTTAAAACAAACATAGACGCAAACCTCATCATGCACAAAGGCAAAAAGCTCTCTAAACTCTCCATAGAGAACAAAGAGCAGGCAAGTGCAATTGAGACGAGTGTAAAGAGTGATGATTTCAGCATCGCAAAAATAGAGACAAAACAGAGAAAAAGTTCAACGCCACCGCCATTTATGACCTCAACGTTGCAGCAAACAGCTTCAAGTAAGCTCGGTTTTACCCCGAAAAAGACGATGATGATAGCGCAAACGCTTTACGAAGGGGTCAAAACTCCAGACGGAACATCAGGGGTTATCACCTATATGAGAACAGATTCACTCAATCTAGCGCAAGAAGCTGTGGGTGCAGTTCGTGGCATCATAGAGAACAGATATGGTAAAAAATATCTTCCAAAATCTCCTAAAGTCTATACGAAAAAATCAAAAGGGGCACAGGAAGCGCATGAGGCTATCCGCCCTACTATGCTACAGTTCACTCCTGAAGTCGCAGTGAAATACCTTAAACCGGATGAGATAAAACTCTACCGTCTCATTTATGAGCGTTTTATGGCATGTCAGATGGAAGATGCGATGTTTGAACAACAGAGTATTATTTTTAAAGGCAGTGAAAATGAGTACCGTGCAAGCGGAAGAAAACTCATCTTTGACGGTTTTTATGCGGTAACAGGCACAGAGGACAAAGACAAGCTCCTTCCAACACTCAAAGAGGGTGACAAAGCAGAGATCCAAAGTCTCAAACCTGAGCAGCACTTTACAGAGCCGCCTTCACGCTACTCAGAAGCAAGCCTCATCAAAAAGCTTGAATCTGAAGGTGTCGGACGTCCATCAACCTATGCACCAACCATTGCGACACTCTCAAACCGTACCTATGTGACGATTGAGAAGAAGCAGATTATTCCGACAGAAGTTGCTTTTACGGTAACAGAGATTTTAGAGAAGAACTTTCCAAACATCGTTGACATTAACTTTACAGCAGATATGGAAGAGAAACTCGATGAAATTGCAGAGGGAGAGGAAGATTGGCAAAAACTCCTTTTAGATTTTTATGAAGGTTTCATGAAACAGATAGAAGCAGGAAAAGAGAACATTGTCTCTCTTAAAATTGCAAAACCACTCGGGCGCAACTGTCCTAAATGTGGCAGCGAACTACTTTTAAGAAGCGGACGTTTCGGTCAGTTCATCGCCTGCAGCGGTTTTCCTAAATGTAAGTACACAGAACAGTGTGACGAAGAGGGAAATCCTGTAGAGAAAAAAGAGCAGACTGCTGAAGACAAATGTGAAAAATGTGGCAGCGACATGATAGTCAAAAATGGTCGTAACGGCGAATTTTTAGCATGCTCGAACTACCCAGAGTGTAAAAATACAAAAAGCATCAATGTCGAAGAGAAAGTGAGTGAAACACCATGCCCTGACTGTGGCGGTAAAATCAGCCTTAAAAACTCACGCCGTGGACCATTTTGGGGATGTGAAAACTACCCTGATTGTAAATTCATCTCAAAATTTGAGCCGACAACCATCAAATGTAAAGAGAAAGGGTGTAAAGGCGTACTCGCACCAAGAACATACAGAAACAAAGAAGTCTATGAGTGTGTAAAATGTAAAGCACGAACACCGCGTGAAGAGATAGACGAGAAAAAATAGTCATGAAGATAGGTGTTCTTTCAGATACGCATTCTAAGGTCAAACGTGCAAAAACCGCTCTTGATTTTCTTATT
>JALVXQ010000005.1 GCA_027038255.1 Sulfurimonas sp.
AATCTACATGTAAAGGCAATACTTCATCTACTTTTTTTAAATCAACTATATATATTAATGATACTATAAACATCTTTATCCTTTTGTGAGTATAACTATTTATTCAATGAACATTTTACACAAATCAACTCTAAATAGCAACATTAACAAACATATAATTTGTGTGTTAATTATTGAAAATATGATAATTTGCTAAATATTTGATTGTTTTTAGAAAAAATCTCTATTATTCTTAAATATTTAGTGTGTGTTAAATATTCTCTGGCCAATTAACATATACATTTGTTTGTTAATAGGAAGAATTTTGGCAATAACATACAGAATGTTGCTTAAGAAATGAAAAATTCTTTAGATTAAATAGTCTCTTTCTTATTACCAAATTTGCTGCTCATCCACTCTGAGGGAGATTGATGGGTGGCTTTGATGCTCTCTTCGTCAAATGGATACTCGTAGTTATTGCAGTAGTCTAAAATGATTTTATAGGCTTCGTTGATCTGCGCACTCATCTTTGTTGCTTTTTCAATGTCATCTTTGTGTTTGTCAGGATGCCATTTTTTCATAAGGTTTTTGTATTTGTTCTTAATCTCTTTAAGGGAGGATTTCTCACGAAGGCCAAGGAGTGATTTGGCCTTGAGTATTTTTTGGAATGAAGAGGACAAGATTTAATCTTGTTGTTGTCTCATATATGCAGGTATATCGAGGTAATCACTATTTAAGTCACCGCCAACTACAAGACGAGGACGAATTTTTTCAACTTTTGGAGCAGGGTTTTCAGGAACAAAGTCTTCATTGTTTCCTAAGTCTAAATCTTTTTCAAAACCTGTTGCAACGATAGTGATTTTGACATAGTTTTCAGTAAGCGTTGTATCTGTTGATGTTCCCCAGATAACTTCAGCATCATCATGTGCACTTTCATGCACGACTTCCATAGCTTCTGCTAGTTCCATCATTGGAAAGTCAGGATGCATGCTGAAATGAACTAAAACACCCATTGCTCCGTTTATGGACATATTGTCAAGAAGTGGAGACTCAATTGCTGCTTTGATAGCTTCATACGCAGCATTTTCACCCTCATGCTCACCGACACCCATAAGTGCCATACCTTTATGGCTCATTACAGTCTGCAGGTCAGCAAAGTCAAGGTTGATGTCATTTTCACCGCTAGAAAGAATTACACCTGATGTTCCACTTACTGCCTGCGCTAAAACAGAGTCAACAATTTTGAAACTCTCTTTGAGTCCCAGTTTTCTGTCGATGATTGAAAGGAGTTTGTCATTTGGAATCACGACAATAGAGTCACTCTCTTTTTTAAGTTCCTCTAAACCAGTCTCTGCAAGTTTAAGACGCTTGCGTCCTTCAAACATAAAAGGCTTTGTAACGATAGAGATAGTAAGTGCACCCACTTCTTTAGCAATCTGCGCAACAACAGGTGCAGCACCTGTTCCTGTTCCACCGCCAAGACCTGCAGAGATAAAGACAATATCCGCACCTTCTAAAGCAGAACGAATGTCATCATAGTTCTCTAAGGCAGAATCTTTTCCAATGTTGGGCTTCATGCCGGCACCAAGACCTTTTGTCAGTTTTGCACCGATTTGAATCTTTGTTGCGGCATTTGTTTCACTTAACACCTGTGCATCAGTATTGACAAGCATCATCTCAATACCCTCAACATTTTCATTAATCATGTGACCAATCATATTGCCACCGCCGCCACCGACGCCTACTGCTATGATTCGTGCACCACTTGGGTTATGTGTCTCTTCAATTACAAACGGTTCCATATTTCACTCCTTTAAAATAACTGGGTTGCCCAATTCCAAAATTTGCTCAAGCTTCCTGCTTCATCACTCTTTTTGGATTGTGCGGCTTCTAGGTTTATCATTTTTGATGCCTGTTTCTCTTTTTGTTCAAGAGGGGCTGTCAGGTTTTCACTTGTGTCTGATAAATCTACATGCACACTCTCTGTAGGTTTTTCATTTGTATGTCTTACTCTTTTGTTGACATCAATCTCATAAGGAGTATACGGAAATGCAGTATACATAATGAGACCGATTGCGCTTGAATATTCTGGCTCTCTGAGGGTATCAAAAAGACCATTCATCTCACGTGGTTTTGCCAAACGCACAGGTATAGAACCAAAGGTCGCAATAGCGAGGTCTCTGATACCTTCCATTTTTGAAAAGCCTCCTGTAAGTACTACACCTGCACCAATTTGATCTTTTAATCCACTTTTTTCAATAAACTGCGCGAGTATCATCAGTGTCTCTTCTACTCTTGCAAAGATGACATTATGAACAACTTCCAAAGAGACTTCATGCGTTGTATCTTCATCTCCTATAATAGGAAGTTCGATTAAATCATTACTAGGCGTGAGCAGAGAACCATATGTCAGTTTCACTTTATCTGCAACATTAAGCGGAGTATGGAGCGCCATAGATAAGTCACTCGTTACATGGTTTGAACCGACACCAAGATAGTCATTGTAGCGAATTGAATTTCCAGAGTAGATGGCAATATTGCTCGTGTTTCCACCCATGTCAATAACAGCAGCACCAAGTTCTCTCTCATCTTCATTGAGGGTTGCGATTGCAGAAGCATAAGAGTTGAGTACGATGTTCTCTACATCGATGCCTGCGCCTTTTACCGCTTTTTTGAGATTGTTGAGATTTGATTTTTGTGTGGTGATGATGTGTGTTTCAACTTCAAGACGTGATGCATTCATACCAAGCGGATCTTCAATATAATCCTGATCATCTACTTTAAAATTAAATGGAAGCGCATGAAGCACTTCGTACTCATTTGGAATGTTGGCATTGTATAAAGAAGTATGCATAACACGTTTTATCTCTTCAAAAGAGATCTCTTTTGATTGTATGTTTACTATACCGTTTGAGTTGAGGCTTTTTGTGTAGGCTCCAGAGATAGAGACAATGGCACTTGTAACAGTTGAACCTGAAACTCTTTTTGCATCTTCAACCGCAGTTTTAATGCTGCGTGAGGCAAGCTCAATATTTGTGATACTTCCTTTTTTAAGGCCTTGTGCTTTTGTTGTCCCAGCTCCTGTGATAGAGATAGTGTTATCGTTGGCGATTTCAGCGGTAACAGCACAAATTTTTGTTGAGCCAATATCAATGGCTAAAACAGTTCTACTCAATTTAGAGTCCTTGGATAAATATCTCAGTTTTGTACTTGTTTTGAAGTGTTTTTAAAAGCCCTTCACTAAACATTGTACTTTTTAATCGAGCAATAACATCACTCTGATTATTATTCTTTTTATTAAGCAGTTTTTGTTCCAAAATGTTGTATAAAACAATTTTTCCATCTTTTAATGTTATAAAAGCTTTCTTTTTGTCTGAAGTGAAAAGCTTCTGTAAGAACTCACCTGCCTCTTTTTTTGATAAACCGCTTATCTTATCAAGTGAACTAACAGTAATAAAGTCGGTAGTTTTACCAATAAATGTACCTACAGAGCTGTTTGCTAACGCAAAAAGCTTCTCTTTGCGTTTTTGTTTGAGATACAATGGTAAAACTTCCGCTTTTGCCGCTTCATATGACTTTGGCATTGCAGGGTTTGTTTTAACTAACTCAATTATATAGTAAGTATCGTTAACAAGAATAGGTTTTGCATAGGGTTTAGTCAGAGAAAGTGCCGCTATCTTTTTGAGTGCTGCTGCATTGAATGGATTGTTACTGCTTGAGAGTGTCAGCTTCTCTATTTTAATGCTTGGGTCAAGTCTGCCTTTTTTGAATGCAATGTATGTACGCAGTGCTGCATCTTTGCTTGCTTTAACATTTAACTCTTCAATGATGGCTGCTTTTGCTTTTGTGAGAGGAAGTATTTTTCCCTCTTTGTCTTTAAAGTGTGTTCTGTTTTCTTCATACTCTTTTGCAATTGTTGCCTCATCATATGTTTTTGTAAGAGGAGATTGTTTTACGTAATTTATCTCATAACTCACATCTGTCATGAAGTTGTTTTTCATATTTTCCCAAAATGCTTTTAACTCTTTTTCTGTCGGTTTAACTGTAATCATATTGTCTGAGAGAATTTTATAGTTTATTTTGTCTGCGATGCTTAGCAGTGTATCTATGATTTTTTCTTCATTTTTTGAAACTTTAACAGGGAGCAGGGCAATCGCTTTTTGAATGAGAAGCTCTCTGCGCAGACCGCTTTCATACTCTTTGGGTGTCATTCTGTTTTGAGAGAGAACTTGTCTGTATGTCTCTTTGTTGAATGCATTGTTTTTATAAAAGACTTTTTGAGATTTGATAACACGGAAGAGTTCAAGGTCACTTACTGTCAAATCGTATGATTGTGCCAAGTTTACTAAAAGTGCTTGTTGCAGGAGCTGCTGTAGAGCCTGCTTTTGAAGACCAAACTGTTTTGCTTTCTCTTCATCAAAATTCCCTTGAAGCATCTGGTTGTATTGTTGATACAAACGTGAGTATGCTTTTTGCAATTCACTTCGGCTGATCTCAACATTACCGACTTTTGCTACGGCACTTGCTTTGCTTCCGTACTTATACTGTCCCCAGCCTACAAAACCGGCTCCAATAAAAGCAATCGTTGAAATCCAAATAGTAATAATAAGCCACTTTTTGTGTCTTTGCATCCATGTAATCATAATATTAAAAAACCTTCTACATCAAATTTATGTAATTCTATGTAAATTCGCCTTTAAACTTGATAAAGAGCTGCCTAAAAGATATAATTTGCTTATGAAAAATGAAGAATTGAAAAATAGAGATTTGGATGTCCTTTGGCATCCCTGTACACAGATGAAAGATCATGAAAAACTGCCACTCATACCGATTAAAAAAGCGCATGGCATCTACTTGGAAGATTTTGAAGGAAATCGCTATATAGATGCTATCAGCTCATGGTGGGTAAACATGTTTGGACATACTAACAGTTATATCAATGAGAAGATAAAAGAGCAGCTTGACACACTTGAACATGTTATACTCGCAGGTTTTACACATGAGCAGGTTATACGGCTCTCTGAGCGTTTGGTAAAACTAACACCTGAGGGTTTGGATAAATGTTTTTACTCCGATAACGGCTCTTCTGCAGTAGAGGTGGCTCTTAAGATGAGCTATCATGCACATTTCAACAGCGGTGTGAAAAAATCACTTTTTGTTTCTTTGAAAAACTCTTATCACGGGGAGACCATAGGGGCACTTAGTGTCGGTGATGTCGAACTTTATAAAGAGACCTATGAACCACTGCTTATAAATACTGTTCAAACAGCTGTGCCAAAAGATATGAGCAAAGAGAGTGCAGT
>JALVXQ010000006.1:0-3430 GCA_027038255.1 Sulfurimonas sp.
CTTTTAACACATTATAATGCTTCAAAATATGCTGTAGAAGGAATAGTAGATTCACTGAGATTTGAAACATTGCCTTTTAATGTTAGAGTACATTCAATACAAGCAGGACTTTTTGGAACAAACTTTGTAGCAAAGGGTTTAATAGCAAATGAAGCAACAATGAGTGAAAGTTCTCCTTATAAAGATTTAGTAGCCCATTTTGTACCAATTGTTGCCAAAGCGATTAATGAGGGACCGTCTCCTCAACCTATAGCAAATGCAGTTAAACATATAATTGAAGATGATACTGCCGATATATTTATACCAGTCGGAACTGAGGCTAAAAATTTTATTCCTTTACGATGTCAAATGAAAGATAAAGATTTTGAAAACGAAGTAAAGAAAGTTTTTGGGATATAGAAAGTTTTAGCTAAAAAAAGCATTTAAGGAATTTAATATGTTACGTTTAAGTATTTTGGCACTTATTATTATTGTTGTCTGGATAGAAATACTTCCCTATTTAATACCTAAAAAAACGAAACAAATTTACAATGACGCTATGCTGCGTGAGACAGCTTTAAGCAGGGGCATGGCACCTATTCCTAAGGAGTATGATAAATTTTTAAAGCTTCTTGATTCCAAAAATGATCCTATTACAAAAGAAAAAGTAGCATTAGGCAAAGAACTCTATTTTGATACAGTTCTTTCCAAAGATAAAACACGAAGTTGTTCCTCTTGTCATATGTTAGGAAAAAATCCACATAATAAAATTCAGTTTTTAGAAGATATAAGTCATCCAGGAAGAAAAACAGACTGCAAGATATGCCATATTAAAGATGAGAGCGGTAGTGATAGACTTTCAACAGCGATAGGGGTAGGGGAACAAACAAATCCAAATCATCTCAATACGCCTACTATTCTAAATTCAGCCTTGGCAAAATATAGAATGTGGGATGGTACTGTTACAACTTCATTAGGCGTGATAGCACCTATGATACATGGAAAATACACTATGAATCTCTCATCTGAGGAAGCGGAAAAAAGATTGAAAAACAGTGCTGTATATTCTGCGGAGTTTAAGAAAATTTTCAAAGATGGTGTGACTTTTAAGAATATTGCAAAAGTATTAGATGTATACCAAAAAACACTCTTGACAAGAAGTGCTTATGATAGATTTTTAGAAGGAGATAACTCCGCTATGAGTGAAGAAGCAAAAAAGGGTTTTAGTGATTTTATACAGCTGGGCTGTAAAGGATGTCATACAGGTATAACCGTTGGTGGACAAACAATTCAAAAATTTCCGACACGAAACTATAATCATATTATTGATGTAACAGGAATTTTTAGCAGAGAACACATAGGTCGGAAGACTGCTGCATTTGATTTCAATTTTAAGCAATATCAACGCTTTCCCTTTGAAAACAAAGGTGGATTTCTAGGCAAAAATAATCAACAACTTTTTCGAGTGCCAATTTTGCGTAATGTGACAAAAACATCTCCTTATTTTCATAATGGATTTGTCTTTGATTTACGCGAAGCTGTTCATATTATGGGAAAATATCAGTTGAGTATGGAATTGACCGAGACACAAATAGATGAAATCGTGGCATTTTTACACTCACTTGATGGTGAAGTAGTCGAGTATAAGGAGCTGAAATGAAAATTTTATATGTAAATCTCGATATTCTTTTTATGTTTATTAGTGGTATATTGCTTATGAACTATTTTTCAATAGAGTGGTCTTATCTCCGAGTGATAGAATTTTTACATATATTCGGTTCCATAACAGTCACGATTCTTTTTGTACTGCCTTTTTTATATAAGCACATTAAAGAGAGTATGATAATTATGAAACATAAGAGCATGAGTGGTTTAATGCTTGGTTTTATGCTCTTTTTATTGCTTCTAAGCGGAACATATCTGTTTATAATCGGCAACCGTGGTGGTGATATATATGGAACACTCTCTTATTATATACATCTTTATATCTCTTTTGTTTTAATATTTGCTTTGGTAGTGCATCAAAAAAAGTTCTTTTTTTCAAGAGGATTCGCTATTTTTTCTTCTGTAATATTACTTTTTTTACCGAGTTATTCTTATTCAAAATCGACAAAACTGACAAATATTGTTTTTGCTGACGGTGCCAAATACCATCACAGCATTGATTGGACAAATTCTGCTACATGCAAAGAGTGCCATCCGAAAATATTTAAGCAGTGGGCAGATTCAAATCATAGACATCTTGCAGACTCAAATCCTTATTATATGGTTTTGGAAAATTTAGCAGAAATGGATAGAGGAAAAGAATTTAGAAAATGGTGTATGGGTTGTCATAACCCGAGTGCCGTGAGCATGCATCAAGAGCGAACGACACATTTTATGAAAGACAATGTGATGCCTGAACCGCTTTTTGTCAGCGAATCACAAAACCTTATCAATGAGTATAAAGAACATCCAAACAGATTAGAGCAGGGTGTTTCATGTATTACATGTCATCGTATAACGGATGCAAAACCAGTAGGAAACAGTGCCTATACGCTTAATCTGACAAAAAGAAAAAAATATCTTTATGAAGACTCTACTGCAGAGATGAAAGTGTGGATAAGTCATAAGCTGATTAATGCTGCACCACAGATGCATAAAGCGGAGTATATGAAACCCTTGTATAAAAAAAGTGAGTATTGTGCATCTTGTCATAATGAGTTTTTACCGCATTCGGGTAGAGAAGTTGTTGCAACTTATGAGCAGTGGAAAAAATCACCTTTTAATAATCCTAAAATACCTAAAGAACATAAAGATTGTATAGACTGTCATATGACCTATTTAGAAAAAGGAAAATTTTCTCCACTTCAAGGTTCTTCAACACTTGGAGGAAAATATAAAAAAGATATAAAAGTACACTATTTTGCAGGAGGGAACTATTTCCTTGCTGGTCTTAAAAATAAAGAGAATGAATCACAGTCTATACAGCTTCTTAAAACTTCTGCGAAGCTAGATTCAAAAATTGATAAAGGTGTACTGCTTATCGGTGTGAAAAATGTGGGAGCAGGGCATAAACTTCCGACAGGAGCGGCAGATTTTCGAGAGTTATGGCTTGATATAACAGTAACAGACAGCAATGGTAAGATTGTATTTAGCAGTGGAAAACTTGATAAAAAGGGCGATATAGAAAAAAATTCTATTATTTATAACAAGATTTTTGGCGATAAAAACGGGAAACCGGTAGGTTTGTTTTTTTGGCGGTATGAAAAATTATTAAAAGACACAAGAATACCCGCAGGCAAAAGAGTTGTAGAAAGATTTATACTCCCTGAAAATTTAGAGTACCCATTACATGTAGATATAAAACTCAACTTTAGAATTTATCCGCAATGGGTAACCAATATAGTCAAGGCAGCATATCCTCAATTGACCGATCCTCCTGTTATTACAATCAAAGAATTAGAGAAGC
>JALVXQ010000006.1:3440-5279 GCA_027038255.1 Sulfurimonas sp.
AGAGAAGCAGTTTGATTAAAAGTATAGTTATTAGTACTCTTTTAATTGTCTATGCTGATGCTTTTATGGTAGAAAGTTCTTATGAAAAAGCACATACAAAGGCTCTAAAAACAGAAAAATCTTTAGTCGTTTTTTTGACGAAAAAAAATTGTCCACAGTGCAATGTAGAACTTGCAAAAATAATTCATAATAAAGTAATATCTTTGGCTATCAGTAAGCATGCCGTTTTTGTTATAGTAAGGCGAGGACAAAAAGAGAGTTACCCTATAGAAATGTTGTATACAACACAATATCCAGCGCTTTTTATTCTTGATAAAAACGAGTTACTAAAATGCAATGCATCTGCTGTTAAGTTTGACATTAAATATATTGCTCAATGTCTTTATTCTCACTAGTCTAAAGCTTCAAAAGCTTCCTCAATACTGTTATGTTTTTGTGCTATAAAAAGATATACTGCGGCATTAAGACGTGCCAATTTAAGGTATTCATTTGATGGGTTTTGCAGTTGTGCTATAGAATCTTCAAGTGTTATCTGTTCCCAAGATTTTTTATAATGGATACCAAAATGTTCAGGGTCAATGATATACTCTTGCGTATCATCGCCATCAACCATCCATAAACGTCCTTTACTAAATAATTCAGGCGTGCCTTCATTCCCTTGAATGAGTGCGATTTTTTTATATCTCCCTTTAAGTATCTCAGCATATTTTTTGACATAAGGCTTATGAAAAACACCTGTAATCGCATATTGGCTTTGTGCAACTCCGGGAAGTTTTTCTATGGTGTTAAAACCGGTACGAAGACCGAGCTTGTTTCTGATATCTGTTAATTTGTGGAGTTTATTAAAAAATATTTCTCTGTCAAAATAATGTATATTGGATGTGAGCTCTATTTTTGAAACGATATCTTTAATAGTAATACCATCTTTGGCAGGCTGTTTTTCATCACCGATAAGAATGAGGTTTAAATTATGCTCTTGCAGTACTTTTGCAACAAGTGGAAATATGTAAGGATTTTTTGCTTTGCCATCAAAAGGATAACCAAGTTCTATGGAGTTTTTTACTTCACTTTTTGTAATGTTTTCATCACATGCAGCAAGTGCACCACGAAACTCTTCATTTGTTTCGGGTTTAAGTCGCCAGCCTAGTAGAAATGCAGCTATTTGCTCGCTAGGAACACTCTGATTTAGTACCTGCTGCATCATATCTTTTGCTTCTTCAAAGCTGAGGTCACGATTTCCTTTTGGACCGGTACCAACTGCATGTATATATTTGAAAAAATCCATAATTTAACTACCTTCTACTGTTTAATAAGTAGAGTGTAGCAAAATTATATAAATAGGATGACTATTTTTTCAAGTTATCTGTAAGAGCATCTTCTAAATCACTGTTGCTCGGTTCAATATGAAAATAATTTTTCCCAAAATCAATAGTAACTGCTTTTGTGTTGCCATCTTCTGTTTTCTCTGCAATCATTTCATGGTCTTTAAATTCTGTCATTCTCCAGCCAGACTCTTCACCCGCTTGTACAATAAGATTATGTACTTCTTGTAGTGACATTGGAGTAAAGTATGTGTAGTCTGCAGTTTTTGCATCTACATTTTCACCCGATGTTGTACTACATGATACAAATAGTAATGTTGAGAGGAGAAATGCTAGACTTATGATAAGATTTTTTTTCATTGTAATTCCCTTTTATAATCTTCTAATCCATAAATAACTCAGGAGTAGAATACTATGATATAATAATAATTATAAAAAAACTTTGAATTGAATGGATTTTAATGAGTTCGCACGATATCGTCATAATTTTAGTCTTAACCTTCCCAATGTTCCTCTT
>JALVXQ010000007.1 GCA_027038255.1 Sulfurimonas sp.
ATTATTATCTGAATGAGTTTGAGACTATAGACTTCGATTCACTTGGCGAAGGCGACAGATACTATCTTCAAGACTATGGTATTTTTAATACCGACTTCTTAGAAGATGAGTTTACTGTTCGGCTTCGTAACGGTGACGGCGGACATTTCTCTGCAAAAGATTTTGCTTTTTTAGCAGAACTTGTCCAAGAGTATGACCTCACACTCGTCATCACTGCCCGCGCAGGATTTCAGCTCCATGATGTTTACAGCGATGATGTAGCTGAGATCTGGCACAAATGCAATGATAACGGTCTGACAACATGGCAGAGTTTTGGCGATAACGTGAGAAACATTGTCACCGATGTCTATGACGGTGTGAGCAGATACGGACATATTGAAACATATCCACTCATTAAAGCGATGAACGACTACATCATCAAAAATCCAAAATATGTCGGCATGCTCCCCCGCCGCGTGAGCATAGGCATCTCCGGAAACGCTGCAAATGTCAACTCCTTTTTCGCAAATGATCTCTACTTTGCGTTAGCAAAAAAGGATAATTTGTATGGTTTTAATGTTTACATGGGTGGTAAAAATACAGAGATAGCACAAGATGCAGATATCTTTTTACGTCAAGAGGAGCTCTTTGATTTCTTCAAAGCCTTTGTCGAAACCTTTTACACGCACGGCTCACGTTTTTCACGCTCTAAAACAAGACTCTTTTATATGATAGAGTCCATGGGACTTGCAAAGCTCAAAGAACTCATAGAAGAGGTCTATAACAAAAAGTTTGTTAGTGCAGGAGAGCTGCAGCTGCAGCATGTCGATTTTAAAGAGTTCGAAGAGCTGCGTGACGGTTCTTACGGCTTTTGCTATCAGAGTGATTTTGGAAGACTCAAGGCAGATGAACTGCGTGAGATAAGTGAGTTTGTTACAAAAGAAGAGCTGCAGATTCGCATCGGCACAGATCAAAATATTTACCTGCTTGGTCTTAAAGAGAAAAAAGTTCCCCTAAAGTCACCGGCACTGAGTTCCACCATTGTTGCCTGTGCAGGAAACCTTTGTCCTTATGCTGTTTGGAGCATTAAAGATGAAGCACAGGAGTATCTTCCACTTGCGAGCATCTATAAAAACCGCATAAAAGTCGGCTTTTCAGGCTGTGCAAAAGGATGTGGACGCCACCGACATACCGACATCGGGCTCATCGGGCTTAAAACAAACAACTTTGGTGCAACAGACGGCGGCGCACGCGTTTTCATCGGAGCCGAGCACGACAACGGACAGAGTGTTGCACGACAACTCTTTTCCATGGTACCTTTTGTACATCTCAAAGAGACTATCACACTTGTCATCGAACTCTTTGAAGCAAGCGGCCACCAAAATTTTCAACTCTATGCACACCATATTCTAAGCAGATATTCAGAAGATTTTTTAAGCCTCTGGCATCTTTACAATCTAAAACATAACACAACAATGCCACTAACAAAACAGGAAAATCCCCTCACGCAAGAAGAAGAAATTAATCTTTTACGTGAGAGTTTTGAAGATTTTACATTAGTAGAAGAGGATATGAAAAAAAGTGTAAGTGCCCTTGTCAAAGAGCTCTGGACAGTAGAGGGCAAAGACCCCCACTACAAACCACCTATCGAGCGAACGAATTTTCGATAGAAAGTTTAAAAACTAGGGCTTCCATCGAAACCAAAGCCACTCTCAAATCCTCCGCCAGAACTACCGAAGTTTGGATCCATATAGCCTTGCTGTGAAGATTTTGCCCGTAGTTTTTCTATATCAGCTTTACTTGAGATGCCTTGCGGGCAGACAACAGTGCACTCATTACACAGCGTACAATCCCACACACCGTTTGTTTGAATGGTGTCTATCTTCTCTTTTGATTCCGTTTCTCTTTTATCACTCACATATTTCCAAACACCTGTCAGTGTAAAAGGACCAAGAAACTCTGGGTTTACAGCATAAACAGGGCAGGCAGAGTAACACGAAGCACATAAAATACAGTCACTCTGTAGTGCATTGATCTGCTCATCTTCATGATTTAGTTTTGCTTCGCTGTTATAACTTTGCAGCCATGTTTTAGCACGCGATTTTGTCTCCAGAGCTTTTTCCATATCAACGACAAGATCGCGAAGTACAAGCATATTTTTTAGCGGCTCGATTCTATCACCATCCTGCACTTTGTAACTACATGCCAAAACCTCTTTATCATTCACACGCACCGCACAGCTTCCACAAACACTGCTACGGCATCCACTGCTGTATGCCAAAGTACTGTCATGCTCTGTTTTGATGGTATTGAGCAACTCAAGCAGTGTAGCATCTTGCCTATCAACGTCGTACTCTATAAAGTCATACTCTCTTTTTATACTTACTTTCATTACTTTGCCTCCACATAGTGCGCACCGACACTCTCTTTTCTTGCAAGTGCCCAGAGAATAACACTCTCACTCACATCAAGCACGTTTCGAAACTCCAAGAACTCCGTGAGATTAGTGTTATATCGCAATGATTTGTCCTTTGCACCCATCTTTGGTAGGTTTTGCTGGCACTCTTGCACAAACTCCAAAGCTACTTGCAGTTCATGCTCACGTCGTACAATGCCCACTTTGTTATAAAGCATATCGCCTAAACGCTCACGTAGCTCATAAAAGTTCAGTTCATTGCTAAACTCCTGTGCTAAAAAATCATCTTTAGCAGAAGCACTTGCGTGAGCCTCCATATCTAGGGCTCTTTTTGCTGCATTCTCTCCTGCTTCACGCCCAAAGACAACGATCTCAAGCAGCGAGTTTCCACCAAGTCTGTTTGCACCATGCACTCGATGATTGGAACACTCTCCACAGGCATAAAGTCCCTCTAAAGAGCTTTGTGAGTTGTTATCGACCGAGATACCACCCATGGTATAGTGTGCAACGGGCTTAATTGGAATGAGGTCATGCACAGGATCGACATTTTCATAGAGTTTTGCAAGCTTTCGCTCCTGCGGCAGTCCCTCATCAATGAACTCCTCTCCAAGATGGCGAATGTCTAAAAAGACCTCTTCACCCTTCTTTATCTCCGCATCAATCGCACGGCTCACTTCATCACGCGGTGCTAACTCGTTAGTAAAACGTTCTCCTTTGGAATTAAGCAAGTATCCACCCTCTCCACGAGCCGATTCGCTAATAAGAATAGAGGAATTTTTCAATCCTGTCGGGTGAAACTGTACAAACTCCATATGCAAAAGTTCCGCTCCTGCACGTTTTGCCACAGCGATGCCATCACCCGTGGAAGCCGTTGAGTTTGTAGAGTTTTTATCATAAATGCGTGAATATCCACCTGACGCAAGAACAACAGACTTGGCAAAGTAACTCTCTTTCTGCCCGCTTCGAATATCTAACATCAGAGCCCCGCAGACGACATCGTTATCATCTTTTAAAAGCTCTAAAAGTAGTTTTTCATTCTTTATCTCTACACCCTGCTTCAGTGCTTCATCATAAAGTGTATGCAATATTTTTAGTCCCGTATAATCCTGAGCATAACAGGCACGCGGAGCACTAGCCCCACCAAGACGACGCTGTGCTATCTTTGCATCTGGAGTCCGTGAAAAGCAGACACCGATTTTATCGAGCCATTCAATTGTAGCGGGTGCCTGAGAACACATATAACGCACCGCTTCCTCAGAAGCCAATCCGTGTGCGGATTTTAAAGTGTTTTGAATATGATCTTCAATGGAATCCTCTGAGACATTCCCAAGTGCAGCATTAATGCCACCCTGCGCCATACAAGTTTGAGAACGAGTCGGGTACTCTTTTGTCAGCACCAAAACATCCACGCCTGCCTCTTTTGCAGCAATGGCAGCCGTAAGCCCTGCCCCACCGGCACCTATTATCAGTACATCTGTTTTCATAAGCTCGCTTCTCCTTTTATCACATCTCAAACCCATTGAAAATGCTTATTAAACTACAAAATAAGTTCTTTATAAAATATTTTTAGAGGCTCAGACCGAAGGGAGGATTTGTCCTCTCAAAATATTTTATAAAGAACTGGCACTAGGGTTTAAACAAGTCATTCTCATATCAGCCCTATTAACCAATACCGCAACACCCGAAGTGTCCCCGCTATTATAACAAACCAAACAAACTTTAACCTAACAAGTCCGGCAACAATCGTAAGCGGATCACCGATTATCGGCAGCCATGAAAGTGCTAATGCATAATAACCATACTTATGCCCCATCAAAAAAGCCCGCTTGCCAATCTTAGAGTGAAAAAGTTTGCGTTTTGTAGCTTCGTATAAAAAATAACCTAGGTAGTAGTTTAAAATGATAGCTAAAATATTGCCACTCGAAGCAGCAAACATGGCGTGAGAAAAAGGCATACCACTTTTGAGTGCTGCCAAAAAAGCAAGCTCTGAAGAGAAAGGTAAAATGGTAGCCGCTAAAAAAGCGGAGATAAAAAGAGCGAACTCCGTCATTATGGACTAAAAGCTCTCTTGTATATTGCGACAAACAGAAACGATGAGTTTCTCACGTGCCTCTACACTTGTCCAAGCAATGTGTGGCGTAAGGTAAAGCCGCTCGCTATTTTTTACAGCTAAAAGCGGACTATCCTCAGGTAAAGGCTCTTTTACAAAAACATCAAGCCCAAAATAGAGCTCCCGCTCATCGACAATCTCTGCCACGGCATCTTCATTGATGATGCCGCCACGACCAAGATTAAGCACAACGGCTTTCTCTTTAATATGCTGCAACTGCTCATACCCTAATAGATTCTTTGTTCTCTCATTGAGCGGTGCATGAATGGAGATGATATCACTACTCTCTAAAAGTCTGTGCAGAACAACCTGTTCGAATTCATTCGAGGAGTTGCGCCCACTTGTGGAGTAGTAAATTACATCTGCACCAAAAGCTTTGGCAACACGCGCAACCTCTTTTCCTATAGCACCCAATCCGATAATGCCCCACGTTTTCCCTTTTATCTCGGAAAATGGGCGGCCGACATCGGTAAAGACTCCACTGCGTGAGTACTCTTTGGATTTGACCACTTCATCATAATAGCGTGCATGTCCTAAAAGATAAAAAAGCATAGAAAAAGTATGCTGTACAACCGAATCTGTCGAATAACCCGCAACATTTTTTACCTCTATGCCAAGCTCTTTAGCGGCTTCAAGGTTCACATTATTTGTCCCTGTTGCTGCCACACAGATGAGTTTGAGTGATGGAGTGTTTTGCATATGCTCTTTTGTAATAACAACTTTGTTTGTTACTACAACTGTAGCATCTTTTATACGAGCCTGCGTGAGGGATGCTTCTGTTGCTTCAAAACTATGTACATCACCAAGTTTTTCAAAACACTCTAAAGAGGTATCGCCAAAAGTGATGGCATCTAAGAGGACTATCTTCACTTACGCGTCTTTTATTTTTGTAATGAGCTCGCGTGCTTTCTCTAGTGCAGCCTCTACCTTGTCAAACACAAGTGCCACTGCCAAACGGCGTCCTTTGTGTGCTTCTGGTTTTCCAAAAACACGCACATAAGAGTTCTCTGTAAAAAGCTCATCAGCTACATCGACAACCGGTGCATAGTTATGCACTTCTGATTTAAACGCAGCTGAAGCACCATCACCATAGAATGTAAATCCTAAAGGCAGACCAAGCACAGCACGCAGGTGAAGTGCAAACTCGCTTTGAGATTGTGTTATAAGTGTTACCATTCCTGTATCGTGCGGACGTGGACTTACTTCTGAAAAATAGACTTCATCGCCTTTGACAAAAAGCTCCACACCAAAGATTCCACGACCGCCAAGCCCGTCTGTTATCTCTTTTGCTATCTTTTGCGCATTCGCTTTTGCAGTTTCACTCATCTGCATCGGTTGCCATGAGAAAACATAATCACCGTCACGCTGCTCATGCCCAATAGGCTCACAAAAGACAGTCTCTTTTCCATTTCGTGCTGTAAGCATTGTAATCTCATAATCAAAATCAACAAAAGCCTCAACAATGAGCTCACTCGCATCACCGCGCGCCTCTTTTGCTATCTCCCAAGATTGTGCCACTTCATCTTCACTTCTACAGATGCTCTGCCCGTGTCCTGATGAGCTCATAACAGGTTTAATAACACATGGGTAACCCATACGCTTGCTCGCCTCACGCAGCCCTTCCTCTGTCGTAACAAACTCATAAGGACCCGTTTTAAGTCCCAGTGTCTCTGCTGCAAACGTACGGATGTTCTTTCTGTTCATCGTTTTACTCACAGCATTTGCATTTGGAATAACGTTATAGCCTTTGTCTTCTGCTTCAAAAAGTGCATCAATACTGAGTGCTTCGATCTCCGGCAAAATATAGTCCGGTTTTTCACGGTAGATAATCTCTAAAAGGGCATCTTTATCTTGCATATCAACAACATGGCTTCTGTGTGCCACTTGGTGTGCCGGTGCATTTTCATATCTGTCGACTGCAATGGTTTCAAGACCGAGACGCTGCGCTTCGATGATGACTTCTTTACCAAGCTCACCAGAGCCTAACAACATAATTTTTTTTGAGTTTGATTTAAGAGGGGCTGAGAATAGCATAACTATATAATCCTTGCATTTTATTACAAGGATTATATCAAATTAGGATTAAAATTAACGTTTAAGTCCTAAAAGTGTCTGAAGCATCTCATCGGATGTTGTAATAGTCTTACCGTTTGCTTCATATCCACGCTGAATGACAATAAGATTTGTCAATGATTTTGAAAGATCAACATTAGAGCTCTCCAATGCTGAAGCCTGAATAAAGCCACGCCCAGCAGTTGCTGCCGTTCCGATGATAGGATCTCCCGAGTTAGCTGTTTGATCGTAAACATTCGAGCCTGCTGTAGAGAGACCTTCATTATTTGTAAACTTCGCCATTGCCATCTGTGCCAATCCAAAGCTTCTACCATTTGAAAATGATCCAACAAGTGTTCCTGATTGATCAATTCTTATTCCCACTAAATCTCCACCGGTATATCCATCTTGAGAAATTCCCGATGTAGCAGAAGCAGAATCAAAACTTGTCATTCCATCAAAATTATTTGTTGTTCCCAGAGAGAGACTAATCTGTTGATTTGCCGCAGAACCATTGTTAGCAGTATACGAGATATTTGGCGGCTCGTATGTACTTAGGGATCCATCACTATTGAAACTTACTGATCCTCTTATCATATTTGCTGGTGTTGCAGCACTCGGATTTGTATTGATTTCTCCAGGTTCGGGAACAGTAACTTTCATATCCCATTTAGAACCGGTATCTGTACTTACTGCTGTTTTTCTAAACTCCATTCTAAGTGTATGTTTAGAGCCGAGTGAGTCAAACACATCAATAGAGCTTGAATGTGTTGCAGCATTAAAAGCTTGAGAGATTGCTGTACCCGAACCACCGGCAGGGAGTGTGGCATTTAAAGCTTTCATACTATCTGTAAATTTTACATTTTCTGTTGTATCAGCATCAGAATAAGCAGTCACATCAATGACTAAATCATTTCCTGTGCCATCTGTATTTTGAATATTGAATTGACCCTGATCATTTACAGTAACACTCACATCAGTTCCTGCCACATTTGATGCTTCTGTATCCATTGCATCTCGTAAATCTTTCATTGTAGTAAATGTATAATCTCCAGTCTGATCACCATTAGGATCATAAATAAAACTCTTCACACCCCCACCAAAATCAATATTTACTCCCTGACCAGGTTGTAAGGAGAAAGCCTCACCAGTAGCATTAAAAAGAACTCCCAAGTCACCAGAAACTTCTGTAGAATTTCCATTCCCGTCATCTGCAACAACACCCGTGTCACTTATTGAGTAAGCAGCAGAATAACTCTCTACAAGTGATCCAGAATTTAAATTTGCTTTCAAAACAACTTCACTTGTTGGATTTGCAGGCGTTGTTAAACCTGGTGAAATATTAATATTTTCAATAGGTCCAGTTGAGTCAACTTTATTTGTTACAGGGTCAAGATTCCAACCCTGCGCAATAAAACCGCTATTGTTGACAAAATTTCCACTTGCATCGAACTTAAAGTCTCCATCACGGGTATATTTATAGGTATTACCCCCATCAGGAGAAACTATGAAAAAGCCATCACCCTGTATTGCCATATCTGTATTTTTATCAGTATTTTGTATAGAACCTTGTGAAAATATACGTGTTGTTGAATTCGCTGTTGTCCCAAGCCCAACCTGCACAGGATTTTTGCCGCCAAGTGCTCCTTGTGGTGCAGTTGCTATGGAACTTGTTTGCGCGAGAAGATTAGAGAAATTCGCACGTGAATATTTAAAACCAGTTGTATTAACATTAGCAATATTATCTGATTCGACATCCATTGCTATCTGGTGTGATTGTAAACCTGTCACGCCTGAAGATAATGATCTTAACATTTTAAATCCTTTTTTTCTATCTTACTTAAATTGTAATATAGCTTTTAATAGTAGAAATTTCTAAGCAATTGTTATACCAATTTTTAGGCATCCATATCTAACGCTTTTTGTAACATCTCATCTGCAGTAGTAATTGATTTTGAATTTGAATCATAAGCACGTTGCAATATAATTAAATCAGTAAGACCATAGGTCATATCAACATTTGATCCTTCAAGTTGATTGGAACTCAATGTTGTTCCAATTATATTATTACCCTCTGTATCTTGATAAAACATAGCTTTACCACTGTTTGAAGATTCACTAAATTGTGTTCCAGAGAGACGGTTAAGTCCTTGATCATTTTGAAAATGATACACAGCAATCTGCCCCACAGAACTCTGTTGCCCATTTGTAAAAGAGGCAATCACTTCACCATTTCTATCTATATCATATCCTATGAGATCACCACCAGCAAAGCCATCAGCGGTTGAAGCTGCTGTAAGTTCACTATTATCTAAAGAGACGATACCATCAAAGTTTGAGCCTAAATCTATTGAAACTGTAGATCCATTGTTATCAATACTCGTTAATGTATTCGAAGTTAAAGCACCTCTCTCATCAAAGGAGACTATTCCTGTCTGGGTAGCATACACATTCTCTCCATCTGGAGATTTTGTAGTCGCTGTTACACTCCACTGAGAACCTGAAGTGGGTTGAGGATCAACTGCTTGAAACTCTAATTGCAATTCATTAGTTGTGCCGGTAGCATCAACGACTCCCGCACTCATTTTTTGCACTTCTCCATCGTTAACAGAGCCAATATTTCCTGAGAATTCTGCTGTTGTTGTCGGTTGGGAAGGGTAATAGAGTGTATTTGGAAAACGCAAGGCACCCTGCTCTTCAACATTACTTAATGGTACATTGTCAAGTTGCTTAGTCAGTACATTATCATCACTAATGTTACCTCCCATAGTCCCTAAAACATACTCTCCCTCATTTGACACCAAATAAGAGTTACTATCAAAACCAAAAGCACCATCTCTCGTATATGCTACCTCTCCATTATTTTCAACACCGAACCAGCCATCTCCTATAATTGCTAAATCTGTATTTCGATCTGTAGCAGTATAAGAACCTGAGGCTTCCATCATAGGTGTTGCTTGCAATCTTGACCCTACCCCTATAGTGTCTGCAGTAACGCTCCCATCAGTTGTAGAGAGAGCACTTTCAAAAAGAGAAGAAAACTCATAATCAGAGCCTCTAAAACCAGTTGTATTTGCATTCGCAAGGTTATCTGACACAACATCAATACCATAAGAGCTTGTCTGCATCCCACTAATTCCTGTATAATATGCTTGTATCATGAGTCTTTACCTCCTCTAATATATTTCAGATATATCTTCTAATGCAACATATCCTGAAGCCACTTTGGCATAAGTTTCACCATTATCAAATTTAATAGATTCTATAGGATAGGTTCCAAGTCTCGTAGTGAGATCTTCTCCTGCTGCATCGGTATAAGAGGCTGTTACATAATAAATACCTTCATCCACCTCATTTCCTGCCGTATCTGTTCCATCCCAACTGTAAGTATAAACACCTGCATCACCAGTATCAGCTGCTATTGTTTTTAATATATTTCCATTTGAATCTAATATCTCTACATTACCAGAAGCTACATCTGATGGAAAATAGAGGTCAAAAGTCGCATCTTCTCCCTCAGTATATGAAATAGCATTACTTCCTAAATCTGCAGTTTTTCCTATTGCTGATATCGCACCAAAATCACTTGAAGCAGCTAAGGATGCAGACAAATCTTCCAAGGCAGCATTTGTATTGTCTGAAGACTCCAAAGTTGCCAGTTGTGATGTTTGTGTTAAAATAGATTCGGTATCTGTTGGATCGGTTGGATCTTGATTTTGCAGTTCCACCAAAAGGAGTGTCATAAAGTCATCATTGCTTAAACTTGTTTTATCTTCTGTTGTTTGTGTCGTTGTGTAATCCCCATATATAGAGCTATCTAGTCCTACTGAATTAATTGCCATAATGTATCCTTTTTAAGCGTAGTTTGGAACTACGATTTCTAAAGAGCTAAGGAGCTCTTCTTTTTGTTCTTCTTGTTCAAAGTAGGCATATTCATCCTGTGCATTTTGTCTTTGTTGCTGTTGATGCTGTGCCCCTCCGCCATTTGCTGCCTCTCCGCCTTGAGAGTTAGTATTAAAATTTAGAGAAGCATTTTGTATTCCACTGTTTTGCAGTTGCACTTTTAAGTCATTGGCGTTCATAGCCAAAGTGTTGATTGCTGCGTTATTTGAAGAGAGATTCACATGGAGATTTTTTCCGCGTTGCACTACTGTGAGTTCAACCTCTCCAAGTTTTTGAGGATTAAGCTGCACTTTCACACGGGTAAAAGGTGCTTTATAATTATCTATCGCCTGTTTAACATCTTGGGAGAGATACTTAAGCATCTGTTTTGCTTCATTGAGTTTTACTTCAAAACTGTCCGCTTTCGCTACTTGCAGTCCGTCAGTTTTAGAAGCAGTGCCTTCATCATCACTGCTGTCTGCTTTTAAAAGAGACTCCAAAGTTTTTGCAGTTTCACTTTTTGCATGTGGAGCAATCACTTTTGCCGTAGCAACAGAAAAATCACTTGTTAAAACAGAGCCCTCTTTCTTCGCAGTTTTTTCTCCCTGCAGCAGAAGTTTCAATGTTTCATCTGCTCGTTTTTTCGGTGCACTAATCTCTGAACCATTACTTTGAATAGCTTTTGCACTTACTATCTGTTGTGTCGAAATTTCAGCACTTTTTTGTCCCTTAAAAAGTGGTGTCTCTTTAGCTAGTTGCTTCTGCTGTGCTTTTATCTGCTCATCAACTCCTGCCTCATCGACGGCATCACTGTTAATCTTAGTCTCTTTTTTAAGATGTTTTGCTTTTGCGCTCTCTAAGCTCACAGCGCTTTTTGTCTGTGGACGAATCTCTTCGAGTGTAATTTTTGAAATATCTACACCGACTTTCTTCGCAACCTCTACCAAGCCTTTGAGGGTTTTTGGCAGTTTCTCTATCTCTGAACGTTTAAAACCTTCAGAATTTACAATGTTATTTTTGAGATACTCTTTGGCATCTTTGATGAGCAGTTTAAAATCTTCTGGTGAAAGTTCTGCTTTTACTTCTGGATTTATCTCCAAAAGTTCTAAAGATTGAGACTCTTTAGAACTCTTCTCATTTTTGCCTAAAAGAGAGAGCATAGCATCACTTTGTGAGCCTTGTACAGAAGTTTTCAGATCCTCTTCTACATCATTAAAAGCTAAAACCAGCGCACCGTTTTGTACAGCTTCATCGCCCTCTTTAATACCTTTTAAAAGAGCGGAAAAAGAGAGAACACCCTCACTTTTTTCACCCTTGGAACCTAAAGGAGAGGCAGTTGCAGAGGTGGGTGTTTCTTGTTTTAAATCTAAGGCAATCATACGCTGCTCCTTCTCATCTCTCTCTTAAAATAGAGAGGTTTTTAGAAGAAACAGCATATTTTGTTCCATTTTATAAATTATTTGTTTATAATGTCGATATGAAGCGTATGAAATATCTCCTTGTTTTAATTCTACCGACACTACTGTTTTGCGAAAAGATTTACGATACGCAGTTCTCCAAAGAAAATCATGCTGCGATGGAGAACAAAAAGATAAAGTGCAGATGGGTCTGTGACAAGAAGATATACACAGAGCAAAAAATAAGTGAAGCTGTCTCTTTTTATAAAAATTCTAAATATTATAAGTTTGAGAAAAAAGAGTTTTAGAGATGCCCTTTAGTAATCTCTTGTAAATCTATCTAAACAGTGCAGGTCATTTTTGAAAAATGTTCCGACACTGTCTTGCATGCCCTCAAGCAGTGCTTTAGCTGTTTCACCGTCAGCAGGATAAGAGAGTAAAAAAGATTTTAAATACTTGGCAAAAAACTCATCAAACATCTTTTTAACTATCTCTGCACCATACTTGTCCGTGTAGGGAAGAACAAAAAAGTAATCGTTTTCATAGTTTACAATAGCATCAGAGGCACGTAGAATCTCTAAAAGTGCCGCATCTACAACATCCTGAGATATTCCAGAAAAATTACAGTATAAAAGTGTAAAACTCTCTGCTCTGTTTTCATCAAGTCTATCAGAAATACCAATGTTAAGAGAGAGCAACTGCTCGAAATTGTCAAAAGAGAAATGAATTCCTGCCATAAATCAACCTTTTTACTTATTGCATTTACAATAGTATAACAAAAATCTATAAATTTGCATGAACTTTATGCCAAAATAGTTCGAATCATAATCGCATAGTGTAAAACAAAGAGGTTCACAAAAAAGATGAAAAGAGAAGAGCCGCGTGAGATGAAGTTTTCAAGCTTTGTTCTTGGTCGGTCATTAGTTCTGTAGGCAATGAAAAAATGGACAATAGTCGCTATAACCAAAGAGAGGACCAGCCAAAGTTTCATTGTTAAAAGCTCTGCAACTCTGCTTGTGTCATCACTCAGCAGCAGATCAAGCAGACCATCTGTCTGAATCATAATCACACCACTCACTAAAAGAATCAACAAGGAAACAAGTTCAAAGTAACCAAAAATGGGGCCAACATGAGGGTAAACCTCTTTTTGCTTCTCTTTATCTGTCAAAGTAATGCCTAAAACAAACATAAAGATGGAACCGCCTATCCAGGCAATAGCAGCTAAAAGATGAAAATGTATTAAATAGGTCAAACTAACTCTCCACGTTTAAGTTTTGTGATTTTATCGCGATATTTACGAATATAAAATGCTTTCTCTTCAAAAGAGATATTTGTTGCAAAGTTTACCTTTTTCAACTCCCGCTCGTAGTACTTTGTCAAAAAAGTTATCAGTTCGGCATTGAGGGATTCTTCATCTTTCAAAGCGCGGACTCCTTCATCAATTGCTATCTCCATAAGTTCCGGTGCATCACTTTTGCCGGCAAGTGCCAAGGAGAACTCTCTTGCGTGAAACTGCAGTAAAGAGGGGTCAATGACATCTAAAATATGGTCAATAAACTCAGGGTGCTCCATTACTGTTTTAATGAGAGAGAGTTCCCACATATCGCGATGGGTGTTTTTTTGTATCAATGGCGCGTTTTGCATACTGTTTTGTTGCCCGGAATTAAGCCGAATTAAGGAGGGTGAAACTCCCAGCCCTCCCAAACGTGAAGCGAGATAGGTCCGGTACTCTTCTTGCAGTATCGGTGAAAGTGTTTTGAGATATGCCACGCCCTCAGCCATACAGCTCTCTTTCTCTTTTGGATCTTGCAGGTTGTAAAGTGAGAGTATCTCGCCCAGCACAAACTCTATGAAAGGTTTTGCTCCTCGAAACATATCACTAAGCTCTTCAACTCTTCCCTCTTTTACCATATCAGCAGGGTCAAGTCCTCCCTCAAAGACAACTACGCCGCCGTTAAATCCACTTGCACTGAGTAGTTTTGAAGCTTTGAGTGCTGCTGCACGACCGGCTTTATCACCATCATATGCCATAACAACTCTTGGGCTTCCTTTTCTCAGTAGCGGCAAGTGCTCTTGCGTGAGCGCTGTTCCAAGTGTAGCCACTGCATTATCAAAACCTGCCTGATGGAGCATAACAACATCAAGATAGCCCTCGGTGATGATAATTTCCTGCTTTTTATAAAGCGCCTGCTTTGCTAGATGGTAAGCATACAAAAGGCGGGATTTATTAAAAAGAGGCGTTTCGGGAGAGTTTACATACTTTGCCTGATGCCCTGTAATTGTACGGCCGCCAAAACCGACAACCGTACCGTTTGCGGAGTAAATCGGAAAAGTAATCCGCTCAATAAAACGGGCATAGCTTTGATTGCGTGAGGGTTCATACCCTACAACACCCACATCAATGGCTTCTTTTACAGGGAACTGTTCTCGTTTTATAAAATTGAGTGTTTCATGAGAAGCAGGTGCATAGCCAATACCAAACTTCTCGATGGAACTCTCATAAATCCCGCGTTCCTGCAGATAGCTCACAGCAGTTTGATTGCGTGAGAGGAGCGACTGGTACCATTCATTGAGTTTTTCCAT
Source organism: Sulfurimonas sp. (assembly GCA_027038255.1). Classification (GTDB taxonomy): domain Bacteria; phylum Campylobacterota; class Campylobacteria; order Campylobacterales; family Sulfurimonadaceae; genus Sulfurimonas. The sequence continues at coordinate 14,420 of JALVXQ010000007.1, forward strand.
AACCTGAGTGCGCGGTTTGTTATGTTTGTTATCGGTATGTGTGAGTGTAAAATTATAAGACTGGGCAAGTTTTTCAAGTGCTTCAGGGTAATTGAGCTTTTCATACTCCATCACAAATTTCACGGCATCTCCACCCGCCCCGCAGCCAAAACAGTGATATATCTGTTTTTGAGGACTCACTACAAAAGAGGGGGATTTTTCATCATGAAAAGGACAAGGCGCTTTAAAATTTCCCCCTGCTTTTTTCAGCTCCACATACGAACCGACAACATCAACAATATCAAGTCGTGCCTTTAAGGCTTCAATGGAGTCTTGGGAAATCATACAAGAATTATATGACAAGTATGGTTAAGAAGTGATTATCTTTTTATAATCCCTTGCAAGTTCAGTTTAAAAATTGTTCCAGAATCTACTTCACTCTCTAAAGTAATAGTAATACCAATTTCTTCACACAGTTTTTTCACTATATGCAGTCCAATACCGATACCGCGTTCCTGCTCTTTGTAAAAACGTTCAAAAACTTTTTTTGGATTTTGTATGCCTTTGCCGGTATCTTCGATAAAGAGGGTGTTGTCTTCAAATTTCACAATCACTCTACCCTCTTTTTTATTGTATTTAGCGGCATTTGAGAGGAGATTGTCCACAATGCGCACAAAGGCATCCCTGTTTGTAAAGAGTGTAGGATTCTCTTGCATTGTAATGGAGAATGTCACATCTTTGAAGTTTGCATCTATGAGTGCTATGCGTTCCTGCATAAGCTCACGCAGCGTAAACTCCTCTTTTTGACTTGCATGCGCATGCAGATAAGAACGGAGATTTGATTGCAGATTTAAGATGTTTTGCACAGCATTTTCTATACGTTTGATTTGCGCTGTTTCCCCGAATTTGCTTTTGAGCATTGCTATGTTTAGTCGCAGTGTAGAGAGTGGTGTATTAAAGTCATGCAATATGTCTTTAATAAACTCCTCTGTAAGGCGTAAGGCATTGCGCAGTGGTGAAAGAGCATAGAGAGCAAAAAGAAATGAGAGTACAATAACAACAAACAAAACTAACAAAAATCGCAATCCGGAGCTGTAACGAAGTGCTGCGAGTTTTTGATCATATTTACTTTTTTGCAGATAGATTTTAAGATAATTTGTTTGGGAACCGGGAATAGTAAAGTAGGAGCTCAGAGCATCGCTGTTTTTGTATAACTTGTAGAGTTCATGGCCGTCTTTGGGTACAAAATCTATTTTATAATCTTTACACTGCAGATTAAAACTACAGATTCGCATCTCTGAAAATATCTGTTCATCGAGTGTTTGCAGCTCTTTTTCGTAGTTCATAACAAAGAGTGCGCCGATAAGCAGAGACTGGGAGATAAAAAAGAGTAAAAAACTCTTTAGCAGGGATTCTTTCTCAACTTTTTTCAAGAATATACCCAACACCACGAACATTTTTTATCGGCAGATTTGTACTGTGTTTAAATTTATTGAGCGCTACACGCAGCGCTGTATCTGACGGATTGACAAGACAATCCATTAAAATGGACTTGTCCAGAACATTGCCGATATTTTGCATGAAAATATCACATAGGCACTCTTGAACTTCTCCAAGAGAAATGAGCTTTTCATCAATGTGTAGCTCTTTTTTCTCAGGAGAGTAGCGAAGATTTTTATACTGTATGTCTCTGTTTGCCTGCGTGAGTTTTGCCTTTACCCGAATCAGTAGTTCCTCTGGGAAAAAAGGCTTTTTGAGGTAATCATCAGCACCCACTTCAAAGCCTTTGGCAATGGTGTTGAGATCTACCAAAGCACTAATGAAGATTGTCGGCGTTGTATCATCTGCCTCACGCAGACTCTTTAAAAGTTCAATGCCCGAAATATCAGGCACATTAATGTCAAAAACATACAAATCATACTTGTTATCATACGAAGCATCAATGGCATCATTGCCGGTATGGACCATATCGACACTGTAAGCAGACTCTTCTAAGAGTTCTTTGAGTGTTTCGGCTAGTTCATAGTCATCTTCAAGCAGGAGTATGTTTTTTTTCATTTTTTGCTCTTAGAAGTAATACCCTAGTTTTATAGATACTGCATTATCACTTGCCGTATCACTGAGACCATAAGCATAGAAAAATGTCATAAACCAATTTTTATCAATACTTCTGTATCCATAAAGTGAAGCAGTTTGCACATCTTCATAGCCCTTATAAATACTATCTGCACTATTATATGCAACACTCATATAAAGTTTATTTGTAAGATAATATCCTGTACCAACACTAATCGCATTTGTATTTTGATATATTATATTTTCATCAACGACATCATCATCATTAATCATGGTATAAATATATCCTCCAAAAATATTTATTTTTCCAACTTGGTAACTCACATTAACTGACCCAGAATAGTCTGTTTTATTATTATTCAAACTTGTATCATATGTTGGTAGAATTATGCCTGCCCCTACTCTAATAAGTAAGTTTTGTACTGGCTTAATATTATATGATCCTCCAACAAAAGAGTCGTTCATACCACTGTCACTGTATCCATCACTATCTGTTTTATAGTATGATGTAGAAGCCTGTAGTGAAAAATTTTCATAGTAGTAATCAACCTGTAGCGAGCTAGAAAATGTATCTGATTGATTTAAGTTCGAGAAATTAGAACCTGCATAATTAACACCGGCAATAATATCAAAATGGTGTTTATCTGATTGTGAGCTAAGTACTTTTTTAGTACATCCATTGATGTCAACTAAATCGGTTAAAGGGGTATTTGGGCATCTATCAACTCCATCAGCAACACCATCCATGTCTGCATCAGAGTATGCAAATAAGCTACTTGAAAGAACGCCTAACATTGTAAAAAGTACGATTTTTTTCATTTTTTCTCCAGTATAATTTTTTTCCATCTAATGACTACCTCATTAAGGTAGCCATTTTAGCGTAAATTATTATCTACTTGGAAAACTCATAGTATTATTAGTCATAGTTCCACTAGCGCCACCGCTTATAGCTCCGCCACTCATGTACTGATTTCCTGCTTGCATCTGATTCATATTTTGCATTTGTGTCATCTGCTCATTTGCTTGCATCTGTTTCTCTTGAGCCATCTCTTGCGTTCTTGTTCTTGTTTGCGTCATAGCCTGTGTTGCATCTTCAGTTTTTGTTGCTGTATCGCCTGCTCTTGTTTGTGTTCTTGTTTGCATTTTCTCTTGCATTTGTGCGATTGCTGCTGTACGGTCTGCTTCATTCATAGTAGCCAATTGTTGTTTGAACTGATTCATAAGTTGCACACGTTCTTGTGCCGGAGCAGCTTGAATAGCTGCAATCTGTGCATCAACACTTACTGATGTTGTAGCCGTCGCTGTTGTGTCTGTTGTAGTAGTATCATCTGCCATACCTAATGTTAATGCTCCAAGAAGAGCTACTGATAATGTAATTTTTGCAAATTTCATCTTAAATCCTTTATGTTGTGATTGTAATTTTCAAACCCGAAAGTCACTTTTAAAGAAGCGACTTCCTTGTTTTGATGTTGGTATTATCACACAACATTGTTAGCGAAGTGTTAGCAGTGTATCTTTTACACTAATATGAACAAAGTCCATATAAGCGGCAGGGACAACTATGTCCCTACAACCCCCTAAAGCTACAAAAAGTAAACTTTTTGAGAGTTGTTACATTACTTTTTATAAAAAAGCAGATACGTTGATGGCAGTATCAGCAGCGTCAAGAGTGTTGAGCTTATAATCCCTCCGGCGATAACGACAGAGAGCGGATACTGTATTTCACTTCCCACACCTGTTGCAAAAAGAAGCGGGAGTATGCCAAATAGTGCTGTAAACGCTGTCATTAGAACAGGACGTAGACGCAGGAGTGTTGCATCTTTAAGCACTGTTTTGAGTGCAACATCCGGAAATTTGGCACGCAGTTCATCTATAAAGCTCACCAGAACAATTCCGTTGAGAATAGCAATGGCAAAAATAGCCAAGAATCCGACTATAGCAGAGACGGAGAGGTAAATACCACTGAGAACAAGCGCAATAATGCCACCTATAAATCCAAAAGGAACATTCATTAAAATCAATAAAGATTTTGAGAGTGAATTAAAAGCTGTATAGAGCAGTAAAAGCACAAGCAAAATGGTTATTGGGATGATAATCATAAGTCTCTGCGTTGCCTCTTTCATATTTTTAAAGCTTCCTGCCCAGCTGATGTAGTAACCTGTAGGCATCTTGACTTTCTCTTTAATGAGAGTGTCAGCCTCTTTTACAAACGATGCCATATCACGCCCCTCGACATCCATTGAGAGTACCATGTAACGGCTCAGATTTTCCCGCTTAATAAAAGAAGCACCCTGAGCGATTGATATGTCACAAATTTGACCCAATGTAATGAGTTTGCCACTTTTTGAGCGTAGGGTCACGTTCTTAACCGCTTCAATATCCTTTTTCGCATCTTTAATCTTTGGCACAATACCAAAACGACGGATGCCCTCTATTTTTTGTGTAACACTCTCTTCCCCTATTCCGTTACGAATGACTTCCATCACCTCATCAACGCTGATGCCGTAGCGGGCAAGTGCAAGGTAATTTGGCGTGATTTTTATCTGCGCCTGTCCCAGCTGTGTCTCAATCTGCATCATCTTAAGTCCGTCAACATTTTTAATGGCAGATTGAATGTTTTGAGCGATTGCATCGAGCGTTTTTTGATTATCTCCGTAGATTTTAATGGCAAGCTCTGCTTTGACACCCTCAAGCAGCTCTTCTATACGCATCGCAATAGGCTGCGTGGGAACAAACTGCACAAAAGTAAACTTATGTTCCAAATCTTCACTCATCCTGTTTGTAAGTGCCGGCAGATCTTTAATATTCTCAGACTTCAAAGTAAGAAGAATCTCCATATAGTTTGGCTGCGCGGTTTCTCCTTTTTCACTTCTTCCTATCATAGAGAGTACTGACGAGACCTGCTCAGGGTAGTTCTTCAATATATACTTCTCTACATCTTTCGCTGTTGCGTTTGACTGCGTGAGTGAAGTTCCCGGTATGGCAATCACTCTGTACATAATGGACTCTTCATTGAGTGTCGGCATAAACTCTCGTCCCTGCTGGGAGAGAATATAGGCAAGAACAACAAACACGACACTTACAACTGCCAAAATTTTCTTTCCATTATCAAGTGCAAGCAGTAAAAAGGGCGTGTAGAATTTTTTAATAACCCTCATAACAACATTTTCACCATGTTTTGTTGGCTTTAAAAGCAGTAAAATCAACACAGGGACTAAAACAAGTGCAACAAAAAGTGAACCAAGCATTACAAAGACAATGTTTATCGCCATCGGTGCATAGAGCTTTCCGGCAAGTCCACCGAGTGATAAAAGCGGTATAAAGACCGCGGCAATGATTAAAATGGCAAAAGTTATCGGCATCGCCACCTCTTTTGCCGCATCGCTCACAATTTTTAATTTTGGAGCATCCGGTTCATCATGGAGTTTGCGAAAGCTGTTCTCAACCATCACGACCGTACCGTCAACTATCATTCCAACCGCAATGGCCAAACCACTTAAACTCATCAGGTTTGCACTGACATTATAGTACTGCATCAACAAAAAGGCTATAAGCAGTGATACAGGCAGTGACAAGATAACAATAAACGCTGAACGAAATTCAAACAAAAATAGAAACAGAACAATGGAGACCAAAACGATACCCGTCGTCAACGCTTCTGTCATAGTCCCTACTGCTTTATGCGTAATCTCTGTTCTGTCATAGAGTGTTTTGATATGCACACCCTCGGGAAGTGCGCTGTTTACGGTAGCAATCTTCTCTTTGATTCTCTCAACGACTTTGGCTGCATTGGTAGCACTACGCTGCAGTACCATTCCCATCACTTCCTCGTGCCCGTCAATGCTGACAGCACCAAAACGGGGAGAGACACCTTTTTGTACCTCTGCCACATCACCAATGGTGACAGCCTGACCCGCACTTGGTTTTATCACGGTATTTCGAATGTCATCGAGAGATTTGTAAAGTCCTGCTCCGCGAATAAGATACTGCTCACGGTTAAATTCAAGATACTGCCCGCCGGCTGCCTGATTGGATTTTTGCAATGCTTGGACAATATCATCATACGTAATGCCAAAATCCTGCAGTTTTTTTGTGTCCACTAAAACATTATACTGTTTCTCATATCCACCCCAGCCGATGACCTCTTCCACTCCGCTGACACTTTTAAAAAGCGGTGTTACTATATACTCCTGCATCTCTCTAAGCTCAGAGAGGGTGTATTTTCCTGTTGTGTCCTTTATTTGGTACCAAAAAACCTGTCCCAATCCTGTTGAGTTTGGACCAAGCACGGGTTTTCCCCACCCTTTTGGAATACTTACCGTGGAGAGTCTCTCACTCACCAGCTGTCTTAAGAAGT
>JALVXQ010000008.1 GCA_027038255.1 Sulfurimonas sp.
TCACTTCTTGCCATTATTCATCCTTCATAAAATCTTTTTGCGAATTATACTACTTTTCTCTGTTAAACTCTAGGTCTTTATCTGAGATTTTTTTCTCATCTACAACTTTGTCAAAGGCTTTATCTGCCTTTTTCTTGTCATAATCTCGACACTCTTGCGGTATCTGTGCATTTGGATCTGATTCTATCTGGTTACACATTGCAGCACTTATTTTTATATGGGCACAGCCGTTAAAAGCCAACAGAACAAATAAAGTTATTAAAATTTTATACATATATATATTCCTATTTCTTTTTGATAATTAAATCAAGATATTTTTTTGGAGTGACCTGCATCATCTCCTGAGCCAGCCAGCGTATTTGAAAATATGCCGCACCGCTCTCACGCAAGGTAAAATAGTTTTTGAGGCTTCTGAGGTTAAAAGTCACCACCATATCTACTTTCCAGTTGTCTGTTACGATGTGCTTAAAAGCATCACCGACATTACGCTTCTTCTTTCCGCCCTGCAGCGCCGTGTAGAGCTCTTCAGGTTTTCCCTGCAGCTCTTTGATGAAAGGCAGGGAACTTTTTGCCACAGCGATGGCATGAAAATCATCCACTTTGTGCGACTGAAAATCAAGTTTGTCATACATCGCACCGATTTCCAAACGGTTATAGGCTGCGTCAGCAGTGACAAACATATCAAACTCTGCAACTTTGTCAATGAAAAAGTCCCTCTCTCCGCCATGCTTGGATGCAACAAAAGCGTTGATGATGCCGCTCATTGTGTAGCGGGTAGAACGTACAGAGATAGCCTGAATACGGTGACGGGCATGCTCTTGTAAAACACCGCGGCTTGTGCCTCGGACCAAAAAAGAGAGATTGGCATGTTCTAAAATGGAGTGGTGAAAATAGGTCCAGGCCAAATCATCAAGGAGTGCCGACTCTTCTATCTCATTAAGCGCATCACACATGCTGTTATCAGGAAGTGTCTGTTCTATCTCTTTTATAACACTGTTTTCACTGTTAGCAAAACTGTCATAACAGGTTCTTGCAGCTGTTTCAGCTACACCAATACCTGTCTCTTGCAGCAAAACTACCTGCGGTCTTGAATACTTTATGCCGTACATCTCTTCCATAATCAACCCTATTTGTTAACGATTGCTCTTATTTTACAATAACAAACTTTATTTTACAACACCATCTAAAACAGGAACAAAGTCACAATCTTCAAGCTCTTCTTCGATGATGCGCTCACCCTCTTTTAAAAAACGTGTAATGACCTGCTTCCCGTCACGCTCCATAGGGGCTACTAAAATACCACCGTCAGCTAGCTGCTCGAAAAGTTTTGATGGAATCTCCTTTGCCGTTGCAGAGAATAAAATCCTGTCATACGGCGCATACTGTATCCACCCTTTTTGCCCATCATCTGTGCGCGTATGGACATTATTGATGCCAAGCTCACGGAAACGTTTTTTCGCTTCAAGTATCAAAGGCTCGATACGCTCTATCGTAAAGACACCACGAAAAAGGTGCGAAAGCACTGCTGCCTGATAACCGCTTCCACAGCCTATCTCTAAAACTCTGTCAGCACCTCGAGGAAAAAGATACTCTGTCATCTTTGCGACAGTCAGCGGTGATGAGATGTACTGATTTGCACCGATTGGGAGTGCATCAAGTTTATATGCCTGATTACGAAATCCCATTGGTACAAAAGCCTCTCGGTTTGTTTTTGCTATTGCCTCTTGTATCTCAGCAGAGAGTGGAAACTCTGCATTACACTCCTCTGCCAAACGCGCTGTTTTTGTTGCTGTTATTCTATCCAATACTTACATCCATATATCGCCTCATAAGGCTAATTTCTTTTTTACTGTATGCCTGCTTTAAGCAAGGCTTATTCCCGTTTCGCTGCGCTCTTCCCTGCGGATCGATAATACCGCTCAACGCTGTACACTCTTCGTTTTTTGCATCACTGGCTACAACATAACACTGGTTCATCAATGCCAGACTCTGCGTGAGAATGGAAAAATGTTCACTTCGCAGTTCTCCCCACCATGAAGGTACCGCTATCACATCTGCACTCTCACTTTTTTGCCAGAGCTCTTTAAAACGCAGCTCAAAACAGATAAAGACCGCGATTTTAATACCATCGACTTCAATGATTTTAAAATCATCCACACTGCCTTCTTGCATATACTTATGCTCATCGCCAAAGCGAAAGAGTTTTGCCTTGGCCCGTTCATACACTACTTCTCCATTGTGAAAAACTTTTGCAAAGTTATATACTTTTGCATCTCGCTCTTCAAGCATTGTCATGATGATTATTTTCTTGCGTGAGGCTTTTTTTAGTGCCTCTGTTGCGTGAGATGCAAACTGGAGCATTTTGTCCATATTTTCATAATCATATGATGTCAGGCAAACTTCGGGTGCAACGATGAGTGAGTTATCTTCTGCTGTCTCTATTAAAGTAAGCAGAGTTTGTAAGTTGTGTTCATAGTTAGGAGTTGTCTCAAAAAGAAGCGAGCAGAGAGTATGCTCGCTAGAAGATTGTTTAGAAGTCATCGTCAAAACTGAGCGAGCCTTTTGAGTAGTTGGCAACATTACCCTCAAAAAAGTTTGTTTTTTGGTCATTGAATTTTGCAAAGTCATCAACCCATTTGATTGGGTTGGAAACATTATAGAGTTTATCAAAACCAACAGAATTCAATCTATCATCTGCTAAATATTGTATGTACTGTTCTACAATATCATTTGTAAGCCCAAGGATTTGTCCCTGTGTAATGTATTTTCCCCAATCAGATTCAAGTTTTACAGCTTGACGGAACATATCGTAAACATCTGCTTTAAGCTGCTCTGTAAAAAGATCAGGACGCTCTTTTCTGAGTGTATTTATAAGATTTTGAAAAAGCACAAGGTGCGTCACTTCATCACGCTGAATAAAACGGATCATCTGTGCACTTCCTAGCATTTTTCCTGCACGTGCAAGCGTATAAATATAAGTAAAACCACTGTAGAAATAAATGCCCTCTAAAATCTGATTTGCAAAACAGGCTTTGAGAAAGTTTTCATCTGTCGGGTTTTTAGCCAACTCTTGATAGACCGCAGCTATAGCATCATTTTTATGTTTGAGCATCATGTCTCGACGCCACAAATCATAAATCTCTTCTGAATTTGTCGAGATAGAGTCAACCATAACGGCATAACTTTGAGAGTGAAGTGCCTCTTCAAAAGATTGACGTACTAAAATGAGGTTAATCTCAGGTGCTGTCACGTAAGGATTTACATTGTCTATGAGATTGTTTGTCTGGAGTGAATCCATAAAAATAAGCTGTGAAAGTGCCTTATCATAAGCTGTTTTCTCTGCTTCTGTGAGGTTTTTATAGTCATTGACATCCCGTGTCATATCGACCTCTTTTGGAAACCATGTGTTGTTTAACATCATCTCCCAAAGATTATATGCCCACTGATACTTAATGTTGTTGAGCTCAAAAATTCCCGTAGGATTACCACCAAAAACTTTTCTATCATTTACGCTTTCTGTTGAGTCCGGATTATATATCTGCTTTCTATTCATTGTGGCTCCATTATTATAAGTGTATGATTATAACCATCTATACATAAAAATTTGATAAGATAGCAGTATGAATTTTCAACCCTCCTTTTTGTTAAAAAACAGACATATACAGACCATCTATAGCTCTCTTTTTAGAAAGCTTCCTCCCCTTGATTTTGAAGTGGAAACTTTTTGGCTCAGTGATGGTGATTTTGTAGAAGCCTACTGGCATACAATAACCGGGCACACTAACAACACACCGATTGTTATACTCTTTCACGGACTTACAGGCTCTTACAAATCTCCCTATATTCAAGGGGCAGTAGCAGCGCTGAGCAATGCTGGATTTTCTACTGTTGTGATGCACTTTCGAGGATGTTCGGGAAAAGACAATCTCAAAGCACGCTCGTACCATAGTGGAGATACCGGTGATGCAAAAGAGTTTATCAAAGCGCTTCACGCAAGCTATCCAGAAGCAAAACTTTTTGCTGTGGGCTACTCTCTTGGAGCAAATATGCTTTTAAAACTTTTAGGAGAGGAGAAAGAAAACTCACTGCTCACTGCTGCTATAGCTGTTTCAGCACCTATGCTGCTTAATGCCAGTGCCTCGCGGATGAACAGAGGTCTCTCCCGCTTTTACCAGAGGCTGCTGCTCAAAGATCTTAATGTTGCACTTGAAAAAAAATATGAAAAGCATGATATGCAAAAGCTCATCGGCTTAGAAAAAAAAGATATCAAAAAACTCAAAAATTTCCGGCTTTTTGACGAGGCATATACAGCAAAGATAAACGGTTTTACCTCTGCACAAGATTATTATGAAAAAAGCTCTTCAAAACAGTATCTCAAAGATATACAAACACCAACGCTCATTATTCACGCAAAGGATGACCCTTTTATGACACCTGAGGTCATTCCAAAAAAAGAAGAGGTCTCACGCAAGATAGAGTTGGAGATATTAGACAATGGCGGGCATGTAGGATTTATATCGGGAACGCTTTTCAATCCGCATTATTGGCTTGATACAAGAGTAGTAAGCTTTCTGCAAGAGTATCTCAGATAATTACTGCCCCTCTTCAAGCTCTTTTTTCATCTTTCCCGGATCAAAACGTTTAATCCCTTTTTTATCATCAAAGCCCTGTGCCTCTTCATTGATAGAATTAACAACTTCATTTTTAAACTCTGTTGCAGTATTTCCTGTAGTATGTGAATAAACAATATAAATTCCAATAATAACTGTAATAAGAAGTAAACCTGTGCTGTTATGCTGAAAAAACATATATGCCAAGCCTATAAGCAGTACCAACACTCCATAATATAACATTCCATCCATCTTTATACCTCTACTTTATACCCAATTCCAAAAACATTTTTTACAAAATTTTGGGGCAATTTTTTTCTCAATGTCTTTACCAATGTCTTGAGCGATGTCATTTTTGAACTGTCATAATCATACCATAACTCATAGATAATATCTTCACTTGTGACAACACTGTTTATATTTGCAAAAAGCAACACCAACAGCTCTCTCTCTTTACGAGTTAAAAATATTTCATGACCTTCAGCTATAAGCTTCTCTTTATCCCGATCCCAATAGAGTTCATCTTGTATGTGAATAATTCTGTTTGCATACGTTGTGTAGTTTACAATCTCCTTTACTGCTACACCAAGAGCATCCTTTAACTCATCTCTAGATATTGGTTTTACCAAGTACTTTGTCAGTTTAAGTTCTGAAGCACTCATCAATGTCTCAACATCACTCATGGCTGTCAGCATTATAGCCTTTACTGAGTGATCAAATGCTCGGACATCCTCTAAAAAGTCTATACCACTTTTACCCGGAAGGTTGATGTCAATAACCAAAATATCTGGTTTTTTACTCTTAAAAATTTGATAAGCGTCCTCTGCATTTTCTGCCTCATAGACAACTTTATAAAAACGCTTGAGATAGTTAACATAGTTCTCACGCACAGCTTTATCATCTTCAACATATAGTATAGAATACTCTGATTTAATTTCACTCATTTTTATTCCTTGGAATCTCTATTGTAAAACAGACACCACTCTCTACATTTTTTACACTGAGTGCTGCATGTATCTTTTGATTTAGAAGTTTTTTTGCCATAAAAAGTCCTAAACCTGTACCTTCGGAGCTGTGTTTTGTAGTAAAATTAGGTTCAAATATTTTACTCTTCACACTCTTACTCATACCTCCGGCATTATCACATATTTTAATAAACAAAAAATCTTTGTCAGATTCTGTAGATATTTTTATGAACGGTTTATAGATGTTTCTGCTCACAAGAGCATCTTTGGCATTATTAAGGAGTGTTATAATAACCTGTTTTAACAACTGTTCATCCCCGCTAAATTGAGCCGGCATCTCTATCTCTTGCTCAACAATTATCTCATTTTCTTCTAAACTCAACCGAACACTCTCAAGAGATGTAAGAAGTAACTCTTTTAAAGAACTGCTCTTTTGTGTTTTACTAAGAAAAACGCGATAATCATCAATGCTCTGTGACATCTGTTTTGTAATTGTTTCAATTTGAAGCAACTGTTCTGTGATAATCGAATCCTCAATTTTTAGTGCATAGAGTCGGTTGTCAATATTGCCTATAATGGAGTTTATTTGAGAAAGCGGCCCTCTCCACTGATGTGCAATAGAGGCAAAAAGCTCTTGTAATAAAGGGGTTTCATTTAAAGAAGTATCTAAATCCATATCTACATTGCGCATGCTCTTATCCAAATTAAAAAAATATGAAATATTATAACAAAAATTATTTAAATTAATTATACTATTAAGTTAATTTAAATATAATCTCTACTAAAAGATATTTGTAAAATAAGGTTGGTTAACTATGGGTAATGAAAAAAAAGCAAAAGAGAACGATTTATCGCAACTCGGAAATGTAGATCAGATTCGTGAGATACTCTTCGGTTCACAGTCACGCGAAATGAAAGAGAAGTTTGAACAACTCGAAGCTTCCATCAAAGCGATGCATGAAGAGATGCGAAAAAAGATGGAACAGACGCAAAATGATTTTAACATCAGAATAGACAATGAGCTTGAAACCCTCTCACGCAAGATGAAAAATATACTCACGCAACAACAAGATGAATTCTCAGATGTAAGAGACAGTGCGCTCAAACAAGAAAAACGTCTTCAAAATGCTATGGATATCATGGAAGAGGAGCTCAATGCAAAAAGAGAACAACTTCAAAAACAGCAGATCGAAAACAATAGTGCACTTCGCAATGAGATGGATACACTTAAAGATGAAGTACTCCAAGCACTCAACAATAAAATAGCGGAGATGAACGGGGTAAAACTTTCACGTGATGATGCAGCAGAAATTCTGATGGAAGCGGCAATGGCGATGAAGGGCACACAGATCAAAGAACAACTCTCCCTTTCACAAGAGAATAACCAGTAGTTCAACTTTATGTCACAAAAAAAACAAACTATGAAAGAGGAAGAAGCTCTAGAAGGAGCACTCTCCCCAATAGTTAACAGACTCATCGACAGAAACTTTGAAAATTCAGGCGATAAAATTGCTACGCAGATTGCCCCGCTTATAGGGGGTGCTATTCGTGAGCAGATTAAGAGTCAAAAAGATGATATCGTTGATGCACTCTACCCTGTTATGGGTAATATGATTAGCAAATTTGTGACAAAATCCCTTGAAGAGATTCTCAATAAAATAAACGATCAAATCCAAAATGGTCTCTCCATAACAACACTCAAACGAAAGATAAAAGCAAAAATCAAAGGGGTCAGTGAAACAGAGCTGCTTCTAGAAGAGAGCAGTGAGGCAAGAATTAAAGCTGTTTTACTTATTCATAAAGAGAGTGGTGCTCTGCTTTGTAAAGTAGAAGATGAAAATGCAACACTCAACGATACCGATATGCTCGCTTCGATGATGACAGCAATACGCAGCTTTGTCAATGAGTGGGTAGAGAGTAGTAATAAATTTCAGGAGCTTGGTGAAATAGAATACGGCGGAAATAAAATTATCATTGAAGCGAGTGGCTATAGTTATCTTGCTGTTATTGTTGAGGGTGCAGCGTACACCAAGACCTATGAGAAGATACGTACTGCACTTGAGAAAATTGTCCTTGCCCATGGCACAAGTATTCAAGATTTTCAAGGAAATTTTGAAACACTCGACAAGGAGTCTATTGAGCAAGAGCTCAAGTCACTCCTTTTAGAGACAAAACCGGAAGAAGCAGAAGAAAAAAAGAAAAAATCACCCTTACTTTTTTTACTGCCTCTGCTTCTTCTCTTCTATATTGCCTATATTTTTTACGAAAATAGTGTTGATACAGATCTTAAAGAGAGCATCTACTCCCGTATTGAAACAACGCCGCAGCTTCTTCCTTTTAAATTTGCTGTTAATGTTAATGACAAGATTGCCACCATCAAAGGCCGTGTCCCTTTTGAGTACCATAAAAAACTACTACAAAAAGAGTTGCAAGGCATCTCCGGATTAAAAGCTATTCATAATAAAGTTGCAGTTATTCCAACACTTACGGATCCACTCCAAGTGAGTGCGAACATTGCCTATCTCCTTAAAGGAATAAACCTTAATAAAAACAACAATGTAACTTATAACTTTGACTATAACACGCTGACACTTCATGGTACTCTTGCAAACAAACAAACAAAAGAAAAACTCCTGCATGCCCTTAAAGAGATACAGGGAATACAAACTATCAAAGACAACACGACAATCAAAAAACCAAATATAGACACACATCTCTACTTTCAAAGAGCTGCTACAAGCTTAGACACTGCGACCAAAGAAGCCCTTTCAAAAGTCATAAAAAGTATAAAAGAGAGCCAAATCACTGCACCGCTTAAATTAACAGCCTACAGTGATATGGTCGGAAGTAAAGCGATTAACAGAGAACTAGCCAAAAAAAGAGTTCAAAGTATTCAATCATTTTTAGAAGAAAATGGAGTAACAAACTCTATTGAGAGTCAAATCTTTGATACACCACCACCTCATGTGGATGCAACAAAAGATCCAAAAGAGGCACGCCGCATAACACTCACACTTAAAAAAAGTAAAAGTGATGTTTAGCTACAAAATCGTTTTAGTTGGAAACTTTGGGGTTGGCAAAACAAGTCTTATCAGGCGCTTTGTAGAGAACTCTTTTAGCGAAGAGTATCTCAGCACCATTGGCGTGAGTATCTCAAAAAAAACTCTAGGCGATGCAACGATCATGATCTGGGATATTGAAGGGCATACAGAGTTTAAACCCATCTACAAGCAGTATCTTCTGGGAGCAAAGGGTTTTATCATCGTTGCCGATCTTTTGCGTGAGGAGAGTATAGATGCAATAGAGAGTCACATAAAGCTCTCTCATGAGGTTGTCAAAGACGCACCTGTCTGTATAGCACTCAACAAAAGCGATATGCCACACACACTAAATGATGAAAAGCTCAATTATATTAAGAATCTCTCTCCATCAGTCATAAAACTACTAAAAACATCAGCAAAGAGCGGGGATGCTGTGGAGGAGCTCTTTTTAGCACTTAATGAGGTGATATGCAGACAACTCTCTTAAAACTGCTATGTCAGAAAAATGCACTCTCCTATATTATTTTTGACACAAACTTTTTCGTTTTAGAGACAAACAAGGAGCGTGTCAGACAGGACTCCGATATCCACGAGTATTTATGGGAAATCGTAGGTCTTGAGGAGGAAATCTTAGCACTTAGCACAGAAAAAAGGTCTATTGAGCTGCCTATGATACTGCGTGATGGTTTCTACTATGACCTAGAGATAACTAGCTTTGAAGATCATACAAGCCAAACTCTCTTTATAGCTACTATGCAGCAAAAATCCAAACACTCACAAGAGTATGCGGATGTACTTAAAAAAATAAACAAAAAGACACTCATTTATGAGCTTAGTGATGAAAAGAAACAAAACAGCTCCTACCAAGAGATAAACAAACATCTCATTACGCTCCATGTAGATCTCAATGGTCATATCACAATGGTAAATGAGGCTGCCCTACATTTTTTCAATCTTGAGAGGCAGGAGATGATTGGGAAACATTTTTCTACACTCTTTCAGCCACAAAAATCTCAACTCAGCACTGCAAGTATCTTCATCGCCAAAAATTCTGCGGGGGAAGATATCTTTTTTCACGCAGACATCATTCCTCTTGCAGATAAAAGTGCAAAAGTATTTGAGAACATCATTGTCGCGCAAGATATCACACATCTTAAAAAGATAAAACATGAGCTTGAATACGCACAAGAGCATGATACGCTTACAGGTCTTGCTAATCGGCATCACTTTTTAAAAGTGCTTGATAATAAAATAGAAGCAAATAAAGAGTTTTTTTTCTGCTTTATTGATATTGATGATTTTCATATTGTGAATGAGGAGTATGGTGCCCATGCTGCTGACATGCTTCTAAAACACCTCAGCAGACTCCTTTTGGAGTTCATAGAAACTGATGATATGCTTATGCGTCTTTATGCTGATACTTTTGTTATTGTTTTTGAGACAGGGAAAAATAAGAAATATATTGAAGTTTTACTTAAAAAACTCTCTGCACTTTTTGTAGAAAACCCTTTACATTACAGTGATGAAGATACTATAGAGTTTTATTGCACAAACATATTGCTTTGTTACCCTCGTGAGATAAAAAAGAGCAAAGAGGCTCTCCATTTGGCACACAAACTTCTAAAGAGAAAAAAAATTGATAAAAAAGAGTTACCTAGGTAGTGTTGTACGAATCTGCTTTGGCATGTAGTAACGAAACTGCTTCGGATAGATAAAAAAATCAAGTTCCCCTTTTACGCCTTCAATCTCAGACCAACTCTTAATATTAAAAGAGAGTGCAACGACTCCCGTTGTAGGAATCTTACTGATATGCTCAGATGATAGAGAATTTACCAACTCATTGAGTTGAGGATTATGTCCAATAATAAAGATCGAATCACAACTCTTCTCCTGCGCCATAATAATGCCGAGAATCTCCTTATTTGGAGCATAATAAAGCTCTTCTAAAAAATATTTTTCCCCGTCAAAATCAAGTTTTTCGGCAAATTGCAAAGCTGTTTGTTCTGCTCGCATTGCACAACTTGAGAGAATAACATCAGGCGATATGCCCTGCAGTGCCATATAAGAGGCTATCATCTCTATATCTTTTACACCTCGTTTTTTGAGAGTTCTCTCAAAATCACTCATGCCCTCTGAAAAATCCTCTGCTTTGGCATGCCTTATGAGATATATCTTTTTCATCTGTTTTCTAATCTTAGAGTTGTGCTAGCTCTTGGGAGATAGCTTTTGATGATTTATCCATTATCATCTTTGCCAAAGCGATATTTCCATCATCACGGAAGATACAAAATACATCTATCTTCGAATAACTCTCATCTGCGTGTGTACCGGCACTCTTCATTAAAAAAACATGTCCATCCTCTGTTTTTGTCTCAAATGATGCAATATCGCTAAAACCGACATCCAAAGATGCCTCATTTATTTGTCGAAACGAATCATTAAAAATTGCTGCAGCATATCCTATATCTGCCCCTGTATTCTCCTCATCTATGTAAAGTGTCTCTCCTGAATAGTTGAGAATTGCCGAACCTAAATAACCATTTACCTTACGAAGTTTTTCCATACGTACATTAAAATCTATCATTTTTCTTATCTCCTTATTTGTTTAAATTTTTCATAAAAGTGTTAAATGTTTCACTATCATGAATATTATTGCTACTCAAAAAATTGTTAAAAGCTTCCCAAGAAGCCTCCTCTCCTTCACTCTTTTCAATCTCTAAAAGACTCTTATAGAGTGCGCTAATCTGATTTTTTGCTACATTTGTAATAGATCTCCTTGTGGATACATAATTACGAAATGAACCATCTGGATTCTTTGCCATCTTTACAGTAGCCAATACCCAATAGTAACCTCCATCTGCGCAAAGGTTTTTGACAAATGCCACAACATCATTACCCTCTTTAATATTCTCCCACAGATATCTAAAAATAGCCTTTGGCATATCAGGATGTCGCAGTATTGCATGAGGTTTTTCAAGTAAACTTGCCTGTGAATAACCTGATATCTTTATAAATATAGGATTCACATACATAATATTACCCTCTGCATCTGATTTTGATACAATCAAATCTACACTTTTTACCTCGTGTTCTACATCTGTTATTTCTGGTCTCATCATTTTTTTCTCCTTTTAATGATATAAAATTTTTCGTATCTCTGCTACACGAAAAGGTTTTCCAACATACTCATTAAAATCCTCTCCTTCAGTTTTCAGATCAAGTATATCTCCCGAAATTGAAACAGCATAGATTGGACTCAATCTGTTGTCACTTTCAAACTCCCGTACATGTCGCATAACTTCCAGACCACTCATCAAAGGCATATTGTTATCTATGTAAATAACTGTATAAGGACTCCCTTTCTTATGAGAATCTATAATCATCTCTAAAGCAACTTTTCCATTTTGTGCCACTTCCACTTCACAATATTCACTCTCCAAAATCCTCTCTAAAAGCAAAATAGAAATTTTATCATCATCGACAATCAATACTTTTGGAACTTTTTTACTGTTAATAAACTTATAGAGTCTCTCTGCATAATACCCATATTGAGAAATCACATCACAGTTTTCGCCTAGCTCATCATTGTTAATAGAAAAAAGTTCTTCTTCTACTACCAATACTTTTGTATTTTTAGCGATATGTTTTTGTAGAGTATTATCAAATTTGTGTTGATATGCTACAAGATGAGTTGTCTCTTTAGGGATTTCTGAAACAGATGATATAGCAATAACATTATTTTTATTTACACCCATTCTGAGAAAATAATGAGCAATATTTAAGAATGTAGAAGAGTTTCTAGGAGACATCAAGACCACAATTTTAACATCTTTATTTTCAATCACTTCAAAACTAGGTGCCTCATCAACAACGTTTAAAGGTAGGGTAAAAAAGAACTTACTCCCTTTGTCTAGCTCACTCTCAAGTTCTAAAGTAGCACCAAATTCAGCCACATATCCTGCACATATAGCAAGTCCCAGTCCTGTACCTCCATAGTTTAATGATGTAGTCTCTTCAGCCTGTTTAAAAGCTTCAAAAATTTCTTTTTGCTTCTCTTTTGCAATACCTATGCCTTTATCTTTTACATGAATCATCGCACTTTTACTCTCTTTGTTGTATCTTACTGCAAACTCTATAGATTTACCATAAGGCGTAAACTTATAGGCATTCCCAATCAAGTTCATAACAACACGTTTGAGTTTCAGTTCATCAACTTCTATAGTTTTTGGTAATTGAGGGTCAATATAGACATTAAAATCTAGCTTCTTCTCATGCATATTTGAAGCAAACATCTCTGCAATATTTGCAAAGAATTTGACACTCTCAATCTCTTTTATCTGAGAACTTTCTTCCTCTTTTTGCAGAGACATTTTCTCTAGCATCCCTGTTGTAAGCTCATTAATAAATGATGCACTCTCTTTTGCATTAAGAAGATACTCTTTGAGTCTTTTATCTGTTATTTGGCTCTCTAAAAGCTCTAAAAATCCCTGAAGTGTATTTGCCGGTGTTCTAATATCATGAATAAAATTTGCCATGCTGTTATCTATAGCCTTTTCTTCTCTTGTCTCTCTGCGCGAAGCTTCTACTCTCTGAATTTCCTGCAAAGCCATATTTTCTGCCTCTTTTGGCTCTCTCTTATTGCAGCTACAGTTTTTATCATTACACGGATGCATCTTGTTGATAATATCTATAAGGTAAGCAGAAAGTGCCTGCAGTTTTTGCATATCTTCTTTCGTGAATTTTTTAGCTTTTTTTACAGAAGAGTAAACTGTTACTATACCTATAAGTCTCTCATCACTCACAAGCGGTACGATAATTTTTGATTTTATTTTAATATTATCAGGGTTATCAATTGCAGCAATATAATCTTTATCACTTGCAAGGTAGTTATAGATTTTGGCCTCTTGTGTCATAAAGCATTTGTATATTATTCCTCTCTTCTCTTCTAAAGAGAGTGTTCTTGCAGTAAATTCTCGCTCACGCAAGAGAGTCATATCTTTTTCATTATAAAACCACAGTGATGCAAACTCTGCATCAAGAAGTGATATGAGCAAACTTTCTATCTGCTCATTTATTTCTATATTGCTATTTGCTAAATCAATTTTTTTACTAACATCTGCTAACGCACTTTGCAATGTTTTAGAATTTAGTTTTTTCACAACATATCTCCATATAATTTTATGAAAAGAGTATACAAATAAGAAGTGAGCTATTGGTGAGAATATGCTTTATATGGCATTAAAAAGGAGAAAAGAGAAAAAAGAAGGCTATTTCTGTGATAAAAAAATCACAATTAAAAGACAAAGTAACTACAGATATTTTCTGTAGTTACTAAAAAATTATTTTGCTTTACGTGAGTGACGTTTTCTTTCAGTTTCTGTAAGGTATTTTTTACGAATACGAACACTTTTAGGTGTTACTTCAAGAAGTTCATCATCTTCTATCCACTCTAATGCGCGTTCTAGTGACATATCACGTGGTGGAACAAGCTTAATAGCCTCATCCGCTCCACTTGAACGAACATTTGACTGCGCTTTTCCTTTAATAGGATTAACTACAAGGTCATTTGAACGTGAATGTTCACCAACAATCATACCCTCATAAACTTCTGTCTGCACACCGATGAAAAGAACACCACGGTCTTGAATACCAAAGAGTGAGAATGCAAGTGTAGAGCCTGGAGTCATAGAGATAAGAGCACCGTAACTTCTTGATTCAACAGCACCTGTAAATGGACGGAATTCCAAGAAAGAGTGATTCATTACACCCTCACCTTTTGTATCTGTTAAGAACTGTCCACGGAAACCAATGAGTGCACGTGCAGGAATCTCAAACTCGATTCTTTGGAAACCTGAACCCATTGGAAGCATTGACTTCATCTCTGCTTTTCTTTTTCCAAGACGTTCGATGACTGTACCACTTAAATCTTCAGGTACATCAATTACTAAATGCTCAAAAGGCTCACATTTAACACCCTCAACCTCTTTAGTGATAACTTCCGGGCGAGATATAGAGAATTCAAAATCTTCACGGCGCATGTTTTCAGCAAGAACAGTAATTTGAAGTTCACCACGACCTGAGACTTTGAATTTACCTTCACCGACAACTTCAAGTTTCATGGCAACATTTGTATTCATCTCAAACTCTAAGCGCTCACGCAACTTGTTTGAAGTTACATGTTTTCCCTCTTTACCAGCTAAAGGAGAGTCATTTACAGCAAATACAACTGTCAATGTCGGCTCTTCAACATGCATAGGATCAAGTGCTACCGGATTTGTAGGGTCACAAACAGTATCTCCAACATCAACAGTCTCCATACCGGCAAATGCTACGATATCACCCGCTTCTGCTTCATCAATTTCCATACGGTTAAGTCCGTGAAAACCAATAAGTTTAGAGATCTTACCTTTAACCATTTCACCGTCAGCTTTTGCAAGCATAACATTGTCACCTTTTCTAACAGTACCGTTAAAGATGCGGCTGATGCCGATTTTACCAACATAATTGTCATAATCAAGTGTAAATACCTGTGCTTGAAGAGGATTTGCTGCATCACCCTCAGGTTCAGGAATATTATTAATGATTGTTTCAAAAATACACTCAAAGTTCCCATCAGGATCAGCCATATCTAATTTTGCCATACCATCACGTGCTGCTGCATAGATAATAGGGAAATCTTGTTGCTCATCTGTTGCACCCATATCTGCGAAAAGGTCGAACATCTCATCTACAACACGTTCAGGATCTGCTGAAGGTTTGTCAATTTTGTTAATAACAACAATTGGCATCTTACCAAGTGCCAACATCTTTTTAACAACGAATTTTGTTTGTGGCATAACACCTTCATAAGCATCGACAAGCACTAAAACACCATCAACCATTTTAAGTACACGCTCAACTTCACCACCGAAATCGGCGTGACCCGGAGTGTCAATAATATTGATCTTGTAATCTTTATAACGAATAGCCGTGTTTTTAGAAAGAATCGTGATTCCACGCTCTTTTTCTATATCGTTGCTGTCCATAGCTCTCTCATCATGTTGTTCATGTGAACCGAAAGTACCAGACTGTTCTAGTAGTCCATCAACCAGTGTAGTTTTACCGTGGTCAACGTGTGCGATAACCGCAATGTTTCTAATCTTTTGCATTAGGGGTTTCCTTCTTGGGAAAATTTTTCGCGATTATACCCAATTTTTCATTACATACACGTAAAATAAGCACTATAGCTATTTATTAACTCTCTTTTATGCTATATTATATAAAACAGTTTAAAAAATAAAAGAAAAAATAGATGAAAAAGTTTGTATATCCAAATAGATTAAATATTATCTTTGATAAACTAAATAATTATCATATTAAACCTATAATAGTAGGCGGATTTGTACGAGATTTCTTTTTAGGTATTGATTCTAAAGATATTGATATTGAGCTCTATGGGGTTGATTCTCTCGAAAAAGTAGAAAAAATACTCCAAGAGTTTGGAAAAGTCAACAGTGTCGGCAAAAGCTTTGGTGTCTGTAAGCTTCTCTATGAAGATTTAGATCTGGACTTTTCTCTTCCGAGAAGTGACTCTAAAACAGCAGCGGGGCATAAAGGCTTCAGAGTGGAGGTGAATCCTCACTTAGATTTTAAATCTGCTGCTAAACGACGTGATTTCACAATGAACACCATCGCTTTCGATGTCATTCATCAAGAGATTTTAGACCCATATGAAGGCATAGATGATTTAAATAACAAACTTTTGCAGGCAGTGGATTTAGAAAAATTCGGTGAAGATCCCTTGCGTGTTTTACGTGCTGTTACCTTTGCAGCACGTTTTGATCTCACCATAGAAAAAAGTCTCTTTGTACTTTGTAAAGATTTGATAGAAAAAGGTGTTTTAAAAGAGCTGCCAAAAGAGAGGATTTTTCAAGAAATAAAAAAGATTCTTCTACTCGTTGAAAAACCCTCTGAAGCCTTTATTCTACTTCAAAAACTCTCTGGATTTAGATTTTTTACAGAGTTTAACTCTCTTGATGAAAAGGCATTCTCTTCTCTTCTTGCTTCGCTGGATCGTGCAAAAACATATGCGCAACAAACAGAGTGCCAAAACAGAGTGCCTCTTTTGTTAGCAGTGCTCTGTTGTAATTTTTCTCACGCAGAGAGAGACTCTTTTTTAAACAGACTAACATCAGACAAAACACTCATACAAAATGTTCTCACACTGACAAGCCTCTCTTTTGACCTGCAAAACATCACAAACTATACTGTTTATAAACTCGCAAGAGAGGTAAATATAAAATTTTATCTCCTCTATCTTTATGCACTCTATCCACACAAAAAGAATGCTGTTATGGAGTTAGAACAAAGAGCAAAGAAACTTGCAGTGCTAGAGAAAAAACTAAAACCCCTGCTACAGGGAAGAGATCTTATAAAAGCGGGGCTGAAACCATCAAAAGCATTTGCATCCTTACTCAATGAAATTTATGAACTCCAGATGAAAGAGGAGCTTAGAACAAAAGAAGAGGCTTTGAAGTGGCTAGAGAGAAGAGTTGTTCTCCCCTAATATATTCATCTTATTTTGCAGAACTACTTTTTTGTCGATGTTTGCAAGAGCAACATTAACAGCGTCAACAAAGCGTGAACTGTAAATCTCTTTATGCTCTGTGTCATACTGCTCAATTATATCGCTGTAAATTTCTACAAATTTTTGAATCAATTCCACCGTTACAAAATTGATTTTTTTATTTTGCGAAATGGCAATAATAAGATCAAAAGCTTTTTTCTTTTTAGAGTCCATATCATCCGCTTTGAGATAATACTTTTTACTCTTTTCATCTTCTGTTGTGAGTCGCTGCATCACAACATTGAGACCCTCTTCACTCACTTCAAAATCTTTTATATTATTTTTAATGTAAGAACGCATTTCGGTAAGATTCATTTTAGATATTTTTTCGACTAATGCCACATCAACTGCACTCTCTTCGCTGTTATCTTCTTTTTTTTTTCCCAAAATACCCTTAAACATCCTCTCTCCTTTTTATTTTGTTATTTTTGAACTGTCTATCTCTATAACTGTATGTACATTACCGCGTGGATTGAAGTCAGCCGTCACTTTCATATATCTTGGCTTGAGCTTCTCTTCTAAAAGCCCATAGATTTCATTGGCAGTGTTCTCATGAGAAATGTGTCTGTCACGAAATGAGTTGATGTAGAGCTTAATCGCTTTTAACTCTACTACCCATTTGTCTGGTCTGTATTCAAGATAGATTGTCGCATAGTCCGGATAACCACTTCTTGGGCAAAGGCAGGAAAACTCCGGCAGTGTCATCTTGATGAGATACTCTCTCTCGTGTTCATTTGGCCATATTTCCAAATCCTTTTGAACATCAAATTCATTAACAATTTTTTCACCATATTTCATTCATTTTCTCCTAATTATTTATCTCTTTGAGTTTTGCAAGCTGTTTTCCCTGTAGATAGTCAATTCCTATCTCCTGTGCTAACAGATGTGTCTGCTCATCTTCTATATTTTTCATCCAGGATTTTATCCCTTTTTCGTGAGCCATAAGATTAAAACCATCTATTATACTACGATTTTTCTCTAATTTATCTGCATGCGAATAGTAAGTATCAAAGCGGATAACATCAATATTGAGCTCACGCAGGTATAAAAAACTTGTATGAATTGATGCCACTCTGTCAATGGCAAACAGGACACCATACTCTTTAAGCCCATTAATGATGGCGTTATATCTGCTTGTGTAGGAGTAGTACTCCAGTTCAAATAAAACAAATATCACTTTTGTTTCAGTCTCACGTAGAAGCTCTTTAGCGCGTGATAAAAATTTCTCATTTCTTAGTGATGTCGGGAGAATATTAAGTGCAAAGATTTTCTCTTCCTCTTTGCAGCTCTCTAATACTCTCTCTAAAACAATCAAATCAAATTCAATTCCCAGTCCGAGTTTATTGATAACTTTGAGGTAGGTTTTTGGGTAAATTACCTTACCGTTAGCAGCTTTAAGTTTTACAAAACACTCTTGAAAAAGCTCTTTACCCTCTGCATAAATATCTTGAGACATAACAATCAACTCTCTGTTATGGATGGCACTGATGACAATGGATTCCAACTCATTTGGATTTATCTCTTCACTGTTTTCCTGCTGTTTGGAGCTTTTTTTCTTCTCCAAAATCTCAAAAAGATTTTCAACAAGATAATTCAACTCTTTTGAGTACATGGTATCAGTAATTGCACCGGAGATTTTTACCTCAATATCGGCTACTTTAAATTCACTTGATTTAAGACACATTAATTCCAAAAGAGTCGAGTATTTCGTTTTTAAGCCCTCAAGCCCTAAAATAAAATCACCGCCTTTAATATGCCCCATAGGAAAATTGTTTATTCCCTCTTTTTTGAGATATTCACCTATCCAATCAGCAACCTCACGCAAGACTTTATCTCCATTTTTAATTCCGTAAAGTTTGTTGATGTCATTAAGATTGTCAATACTGATGAGAATAAGTGTGTACTCTTTCTTATCTTTTATCTCTTTTTGCAGGTAGTCATAGAGATATTCACGTGTAAATGTTTTCGTCACATCATCCGTAATTTTGACAGAAAAACCGTTATAAATAAGATAAAAGATAAAATAGGTACTCACAAGAATAACTAAAACAGCTTCAATAAAAAAAGAGCTGTGCAGGTTCTGGTAGTTTGTTATAAGTGTGTGTGAAATAAAAGCGATAATCAACGCAAATATAGGAAGACCAATGCGGAGTGCCAGTCTAAAACGGTACTCCCTCTCTTTTATCTGCGCTAATAACATCTATACGTCTAAGTGTTTTACATCTTTTGCATGCGTTTCAATGTAGTTACGACGCGGTTCCACTTCATCACCCATAAAGAGTGTAAATGCATCTGAAGCTGCAGCTGCATCGTCTATATTTATTTGTAAAAGTACACGATTTTCCGGTGTCATTGTTGTCTCCCAAAGCTGTTCAGGATTCATCTCACCAAGACCTTTGTAACGCTGAATATAGGCACCTTTTTTCGCATACTCTTTGACATCATCAAGAACTTCTATGAAATCTTTCTCAAAAGAGATATCCCACTCTTGTATCTTTTTATAGACAAAACTCGCCTCTGCAAAATGCGGTGCCGCAAAGAGTTCATCATTTATGAGCAGCTCTTCCATTCCACCTTGGGTTTGCACAAAAAGGTGAATCTCATTGGACTCTTCATTGATTGTATATGTGAGTATATTGTTATTAATAGACTCTAAAAATTTCTTAATTTCTGCAAACATATCTTTTGCTCCGAGAGCAATCAGATCTGGATTTTCTACAAAATGGCGTATAAGTTTTACAAGAGAATAACGACGCTCTAATGCTTCAAGTGAAGCTGCGTAGTGATCGACCATTCTAAAGTAAGCGACCAAATCTTCATGCCCAATTCCGTCAACTTCCAAAGATTCTATCCCATTATTAATAAGGTAATCGTTCATCGCACGGTCATCTTTAAAGTAAATCTCTTTTTTCTTACCCTTGCTGTAACGATAGAGTGGCGGCTGTGCAAGATACAAATAACCCTTCTCTACAATATCTCTAAAATAACGGAAGAAAAATGTGAGCAGAAGCGTTTGAATGTGGCTTCCATCAACATCGGCATCGGTCATGATGATGATTTTATGATAACGAAGTTTTTCCTCGTTATACTCTTCACCGATTCCACAACCCATGGCAGTAATCATGTTTGTAATCTCGTCCGATTTTAAAATCTTCTCTAAACGTGCTTTTTCAACATTTAAAATCTTACCCTTCAGTGGTAAAATCGCCTGAAAAACTCTGTCACGACCCATTTTTGCAGAACCGCCTGCAGAGTCCCCTTCCACCAAATAAAGCTCACAAATAGAAGCATCTTTACTTTGACAGTCTGCAAGTTTACCAGGAAGTGTTCCAACACTCATAGAGTCTTTTCTACGAGTAAGTTCACGCGCTTTTTTAGCCGCTTCACGACCACGAGCAGCCATTAATGCTTTTGATACGATTGCTTTTGCTTCGATTGGATTTTCTTCAAAATATTTTGAAAGAATCTCATAAGTCTGTTTTTGAACAAGTGGTCTCACGTAGGTATTACCCAGTTTTCCTTTTGTCTGCCCTTCAAACTGTGGTTCAGGAACACGTGCAGAG
>JALVXQ010000009.1 GCA_027038255.1 Sulfurimonas sp.
CTAGCACATCTCAGAGGAGAGAAAAAAAGATAAGATTGTGTAAAATCTTTTTCTTAGCATAGCCGTAGCTATGGTCAGAAAAAGTTTTATGCAAGATTACTTTTTTTACTCCTCCCTACGGGCAACATAGAGGAGTCTACACTCATCGTTATCCTTTCTCGCCTTAGCTATGGCTAGGACTTCAAAAGGCTGCCTTGATTGTAAACTCCTCTGTATTGCTGAGATGCACTAGGGTTTTTAGAGGTGCCCTTAAGTCTCTAAAACTCTTTTATTATGGCATTCAAGACATAAGAGAGTTATCAAATATTATTAAAATTATCTTTTTGGATAATAGAGAGCATTCACTATGGAGTAAAATATAGCATATGAGGTCAGTTAGTAATATGATTTAAGGTATAATAGCATTTTTATGCTAAATGCTTGCTACTATTCTATCATTTCATCATTCAAAATTTATTTATCCCAAAGGACCCCATTTATGTCAAAAAATAACTCTACAACTAGAGAAGTGCAACAACCAACAATTTTATCTTATGTGAAAGATATTCCAAACCTTTTATCACTTTCAGGATTGGCTTGTACCCTCTTAGCTATCTACTTTAGTATTAGAGGTCTTTACGGGGCTGCTATGATTGGTATGGTTTGGGCTGTTGCTTTTGATTGGGCTGATGGTTTAGTGGCTAGAAAACTAAAAGGCAGAACTGCAACGGATGCTAAATTTGGCGGGCAACTTGATGTGCTCATTGATATAGTGAGTTATGGAGTAACGCCTGCTATTTTACTTTTAAGTTATGGAAATTTTCAGCCTATATATTTATTAGGTGCTTTTATAATGATAGCTGCTGCAGCTATACGACTGAGCTATTTTAGCACGTATGGCTTAGCCGGTGGCACAAAATATACAGGACTTGCTCTTGATAACAACAGTCTGATTTTGGTTTCTATATTTTTACTAGAGGGTATTGTAAGTCATGGTACTTTTTCAATAATTTTATATATGAGTGGAGTTGGACTGGCTATTTTAAATGTATCAGAGATTAAAACACCAAAACTTTCAGGAAACCCAAGAAACGTCTATTTACTTGGAGCTTATACTTTAGGGATTACAGCTATTTATGGTTTGCAACTTATCTCAAATTAAGTCATTTTAACTATAATCTGGTTAATTTTAATATTTTTTTCAGGGAATGATTTTGAGCAAAAAGCCATCTTTTACACATTTACATTTACATACAGAATACTCACTGCTCGATGGTGCGAACAAACTTTCAAATCTAGTCTCACGTGTCAAAGAACTCGGTATGACTTCTGTTGCCATGACAGATCATGGCAATATGTTTGGAGCCATTGACTTTTATAAGCAGATGAAGAGTGCAGGGTTAAAGCCCATCATTGGAATGGAAGGCTACCTCCATAACGGTGAAACACTTGGCGACAAAAGTACAAAACAGCGTTTTCATATCTGCCTCTATGCCAAAAATAAAAAGGGTTATGAAAACCTAATGTATCTCTCTTCAAAGGCTTTCATTGAAGGTTTTTACTACTTCCCACGCATTAACAAAAAAGAGCTGCGTGAGCACAGTGAAGGGATTATCTGTAGTTCTGCCTGTCTGCAGGGAGAGGTAAACTGGCACCTGAATCTGCAAAATGAGCGAAATGTGAAAAACGGAGCGCTTGGCTATGAAGGTGCTTTAGCTGTTGCCCGCGAATATCAAGAGATATTTGGAGATGATTTTTACCTTGAACTGATGCGTCACGGCATCGGCGATCAGCTCTACATTGATGAGCAGATCCTCAAAATCTCTCAAGAGACCGGCATAAAAATTGTCGCAACAAATGACACTCACTACACCTATCCTGATGATGCGCAGTATCATGAAGCTTTTATGTGCATAGGGATGAATAAACTCTATGACGATCCAAACCGTATGCGCCACTCGGTACATGAGTTTTACATTAAATCTCCCGATGAGATGGCACGGCTTTTTGCTGATATTCCAGAAGCACTGTTGCATACGCAGGAGATAGTCGAGAAGTGTGAAGATTATGTACCTATTGTAAAAACTCCGACACCGCCAAACTTCAAATTTACAAAAGAGTATGCGGATGCCGAAGGCTTAGATATCAATTTCGATGATGATGCACCTCTGCCTGATAATGCCAGTGAAGATGAGAAGAAAAAATGGTTCTCAGCAGCAGATAAAAATGATGCGGCATATTTTATATATAAATGTAAAGAGGGGCTTGAAGAACGTCTGAAAATTGTACCGCCTGAGCGGCATCAGGAGTATAGAGAACGTTTAGAGTTTGAGATGGACATTATCAACTCTATGAAATTTCCGGGTTATATGATGATTGTTTGGGATTTTGTGAAAGAGGCAAAGCGCATTGATGTGGCTGTTGGTCCTGGTCGTGGTTCTGCTGCGGGGAGTCTTGTTGCATACTCATTAGAAATTACGGACATTGACCCGATGAAGTATGACTTGCTTTTTGAGCGTTTTTTAAATCCTGAACGGGTAAGTATGCCCGATATCGATATGGACTTTATGCAGGCTCGTCGTGGCGAGGTCATTGACTATGTTGTACGAAAGTATGGGCGTAATCAGGTGGCACAAATCATCACTTTTGGTTCTCTTCTTGCAAAAGGGGTCATCCGTGATGTTGCGCGTGTACTTGAAATGCCACTGAGTCAAGCAGATAAGATGGCAAAACTCATTCCTGATGAACTCGGCATCACACTCAACGGTAAAACAAAAAACGGCAAGTTTGTTGATGGCGCTTTTCAAAAAGAGCCGAAGATTCAAGAACTTATAGGTACTGATGCAAATATAGCACGTGTTTGGGAGTTTGCCAAAAAACTTGAAGGACTCAAGCGTAATGCCGGTATGCATGCGGCAGGTGTCGTTATCTCTAATGAAGAGTTATGGAAAAAGACACCTATCTATAAGCCAAGCGGGGAAGATACTTTTGTCACGCAGTACTCACTCAATTACATGGAAGATGTGGACTTAATTAAGTTTGACTTCTTGGGATTAAAGACGCTTGATGTTATTCAAAATGCGATTAAGCTCATCAAACGCAGATATGACAGAGATGTCAAATGGCATGAGATAGATGAGAATGACTCTAAAGTCTATGATGTAATACAAACCGGTGATACAGTCGGGATGTTTCAGATAGAGTCTTCGGGTATGCAAGATTTAAATAAACGTCTGAAACCAGATAATTTTGAAGATCTTATCGCGGTCTTGGCACTCTATAGACCTGGTCCTATGGAGTCGGGGATGCTTGATGACTTCATCGAACGTAAACATGGGCGTCAAGAGATTACCTATGTGTTTCCTGCTTTAGAAGAGAT
The DNA here is from genome assembly GCA_027038255.1 of Sulfurimonas sp. Taxonomy (GTDB): domain Bacteria; phylum Campylobacterota; class Campylobacteria; order Campylobacterales; family Sulfurimonadaceae; genus Sulfurimonas. The sequence continues at coordinate 3,359 of JALVXQ010000009.1, forward strand.
ACTTAAACCTACTTACGGGGTCATTGTCTATCAGGAACAGGTTATGCAGATAGTGCAAACCATTGGCGGATTCAGTCTTGGCGGTGCAGACATTGTTCGTCGTGCTATGGGTAAGAAAAAAGTCGATGAGATGCTCAAGTACAACAAAGAGTTCTCAGAAGGTGCAGCAAAACAAGGGCTCGATTATAAAACTGCTTCAGAGCTTTTCGATTTAATTGAAAAATTTGCCGGATATGGTTTTAACAAATCGCACTCGGCAGCCTATGCTATGGTAACTTTTCAGACGGCATGGCTCAAGACCTATTATCCAAATGAGTTTATGGCGGCACTGTTGACATCTGACAAAGACAATACAGAAAAAGTCGTCCGCTACATTGATGAAGTCAAACGCATGGGGATTGAGCTTGCGCCGCCTGATGTATGTGACTCTCAGCTTGAGTTCTCCGCGATTACTAAAGAGGGTAGAGAGATTATTTTGTTTGGTCTTGGGGGTATCAAAGGTGTTGGTGAGGCTGCCATTCATGCGATGCTTGAAGAGCGTGAAGAGAATGGCGATTACACATCTTTACAGGATTTTGTAAACAGAATCGAGCCGAGTAAAGTCAACAAACGTGTTATTGAAGCGAGTGTAAAAGCAGGTGGATTTGACAGGTTCGGCTACTCACGCAAGGCACTGCTTGACCAGATTGACCTCATAGTAGAAACAGCTAAAAAAGCGAGTGAAGCAAAGAAAAATGCGGTTGGCTCTCTCTTTGGGGATGATGATGAGATAACGACAGTGGAGCTGACGCTTAATAACTCCGAGGAGTTTGAACTCAAAGAGATTTTAGAGTTTGAAAAAGATACTTTAGGCTTTTATGTCTCCGGACATCCGATGGATGACTACCGTGAAACACTTGATGAGCTCAACTATACACTTTCTTCGGAACTTGAAAATATCAAAGATGGCTCTTTTGCGATTTTCATCGGAAAAGTCGAAGAGATAACGAAAAAAATCTCTAAAAAAGGCAATCAATTCGGTATCGTTAACTTAATGGATTTTCATGGAAATATGGAGATTATGCTCTTCTCAGATAAGTTAGAACAACTTTCACAAATGGACTTGGAAGAACCGGTTGCTTTTAAAGCGAGAGTGACACATACCGATTTTGGACCAAGACTGAATGTGACAAAAATAATGACACTTAAACAGGCAACAAAAGAGACAAAAAAAGTTAAAAAAGAGATTCAAGAAGCACCGCCGGAGCCAATAAACTTAGCTGTAAGACTGAGCAGTAATTTTGATGTACTGGAAAATCTCTACTCCATCATTCGTCAAAATCCTGGAAATCGCCCACTTAAAGTGACCATCATCTCAAAACTGCATAACGTAGTCATAGACTCCGCCATCAGAGTAGGAAGCCAGATAATAGGCGCACTCGAAGGCAATGAACATGTGGATATAATAGGATAAAAAATGAACAAACAAGATTTTAATGAAGGACTTTTAGGGTTTTTGGATGCTTCTCCGACGCCTTTTCACGCAACGCAGAATATGGCGATGATGTTTGAAAATGCAGGGTTTGTAAAACTTGAAGAAGCTAAGAAATGGGAGTTGCGTGAGGGAGAGAAGTATTATGTGACGCGTAATGACTCTTCTGTCATCGCTTTTACCTACCCGAAAGTGCAAAAAGATTACTTGATGGTGGGAGCGCATACCGACTCGCCAAACTTGAAGCTCAAGCCAAATGCAGTGATGAAAGAGCATGGTGTTGTGAAGTTTGGGGTTGAGCCTTATGGTGGACTACTGCTTAATCCTTGGTTTGACAGAGAACTCTCTCTTGCCGG
>JALVXQ010000010.1 GCA_027038255.1 Sulfurimonas sp.
TAGATATGTTGCTGCACGCAAGCTCCATCGCAACACTCACGCGAAAATATGCAGATATCATCAAACCTTACGGCGTAAAACTTTTAGATACACGAAAAACAAGACCGCTTTTGCGTGTATTTGAGAAGTATGCGACACGCTGTGGCGGTGCGGTGAACCATAGAATGGGGCTTGACGATAGCTTGATGATCAAAGATACCCATCTTAAAACCATAGACAATCTTTCTGATTATATTGCAAAAGCACGTGAGGTTATTCCTTTTACGGCTAAGATTGAAGTAGAGGCCGAAACATTGTGGATAGCACAAGAGGCGATGCAGGCAGAGTGTGATATTGTGATGTGTGACAATATGACACCGGTTCAAATAGAAGAAGTCGTTGCATACAGAAATGAAAACTATAAGCATATTTTACTTGAAGCGAGTGGCAACATCTCACTCGATACTATCGAAGCGTATGCAAAAACAGGTGTGGATGCCATAAGTTCGGGCTCACTCATTCATCAAGCGAAATGGATTGACCTGTCTATGAAAATGGACTAAAAGTCAGGATTAAAGATATTAAATAATGGCTGACGATCAGGAAAAGACAGAAGAACCCACCCCAAAGAAGATAGAAGATGCCCGAGAAGAGGGAAATGTTCCAAAATCGCAGGATGCTTCGGGAACTATCACTCTTTTTGTAGCAATACTCGCATTGTTAATGCTTTTTCCATTTATGGCAAAACATATGATTTTGCTTTTTCACTATTATTTTTCACTTATCGGTTCGCATTTAGATAAGGCATCTTTGCTTGATATTGCACTGGTAACTATTAGAGAATTTTTACTAATTGTTCTGCCGCTTGCGACGGCTGTTGCCATTGCAGGTATTATTGCCGCTGTTGCACAGTTTGGATTTTTGTTTACGAGTAAGGCGATTATGCCGGATTTTAAAAAGATTGACCCTATAAAAGGAACAAAAAATCTCTTCTCTATGAAAAAGATGATAGAGGGCATTAAGATTACATTTAAGTCATTTACAACTTTGGGTGTCGGTTTTATTTTCTTTGCTTATTTCATTACCGAGCTGCCGACTGTAGCGCTTTTTGGCCTACATGATCAGCTTGAATGGCTCAAGGACAAGATGATTATTATCGCATTTGTAATGTTACTTATCATTTTTGTTTTTGCGATGATAGATGTAATCATTGTGCGAAAACAGTATTTTGACGGTCTAAAAATGTCTAAACAAGAGATAAAAGATGAGATGAAAAATATGGAGGGAGACCCTCTCATCAAATCTAAAATCCGCCAGATTCAGATGGAGGCCTCACGCAAGCGTATGATGGCAGAAGTTCCCAACGCTGATGTTGTCATTACCAATCCGACACACTATGCCGTTGCTGTGAAGTACGATGCTGAGAAGTCTCACGCACCTATTGTCATTGCAAAAGGGATGGATCACATCGCACAAAAAATTAAAGAGATAGCCCGTGAAAACCATGTCCACATTGTGCAAAATCCACCACTTGCGCGTTCCCTTTATAATGAAGTAGATGTTGATAAACCCATCCCTGAAGCACTTTTTGCAGCAGTTGCTGAGGTTTTGGCTTACGTTTACAAGATGAATAAGAAATAGTATATAATTTTATCACATTTTCAAAAAGTTGAGAAATTTGATACCAAAAAAGCAGATAAACGAGTCAAAACATATTCTTATAAAGAGTGACAAAGAGAGCCTTGCACAGGCGAGTGCTCTCTACTCTTATCTTTTAACGCAGCATAAAAAGGTTTCTTTGTATGCTGATGCAATTGATAGAAGATTTTCTTTTTTACCATGGATTGATAAGGTACGCACAAATGTGCCTACTTCTGCAGATATGGAGATAGATTCCAACATTGAAATTATGGTTTTATATACTTTTTTACAAGAGAGTGATGTCAAGATAAATGCAAAGATGGCAACAGCACTCTATGCAGGCTTTTTAAAGCATTATAAGAACTTTATATCTGATGATGTCAATGGCACAGTTTTTGCTGCACTCAGTCAACTGATAACACTTGGTGCTGAGCATAAACAGTGTGTGAAACATCTATGCAAAGAGGTGCCGTTGAGCATGATTCGACTGAAGGCACTCCTCTTTAAAACGTTTTTGCTCAAAGAGAATGCAAAAGTTGCTTGCGTGAGCATAAACGATGCAGATTTACTTGCGAGTGGAGCTTCTATGGAAGATGCTTTGGCTGCAGCGGCAGAACTTTTAAATGTCGTGCATGTGCAAGAAGTTCATCTTGTGAAAAGTGATGAAATTATAAAAATTATTAAGGACGTTTGATTTGAGAAGAAGAAAAAACAACTCTTCATTTGGTGTTTTATTTGTATTGGTTTTAATGGTAGCTGCAGGGCTTTATGTCTATTTTTCAGCAACATTTGAGAGAGTGGCTCCACACATTGTGTTGGAAAACTCCAATGGTTACTGGAATTTGAAAAAGCCTTTAAAAATTAAGATAAGTGATGAGAGTGGTATTCACTCTTATAAAATTGTTATGCATACCAAAGATGGTGATAAAACGCTACAGTATGAACAACTGTTAAATCCACAAAAAGAGCTTGTTTTAAAAGTAGCACCACCAAGAGGTGCATACACGATGAAAGACAAAGAGATACAGCTCATCATCCAAGCACAAGATATCAGTAAATGGAACTTTCTTAAAGGAAATCTGGTACAGCAGACATTCAAACTTGAAATTGATAAGAAAAGACCAAACGTGAACATTGTTGCTAACTCTTATAAAATTTCAAGAGGTGGTTCTGCTTTGGTGATTTTTAAAGCTGATGATGATAACCTTGACACTATTTACATTCTTTCAAATCATAACAAACATTTTAAAGTGGAGCCGTTTTACAAAAAAGGCTACTACATCGCACTCTTGGCCTGGCCTGTTAAAGACAGCGGTTTTAAGGCCTCTGTTGTCGCAACGGACTTTGCCGGAAATGTCACTAAATCCTATGTTCCTCTGTATTTGAAAAATAAAGATTACAGACTCTCAAAAATCAAAATCTCCGATAAATTCTTAGATGGAAAAATCGCAGAACTTGCTGATCAGTTTGAAGAGACACAAGGTGTTGACAACAAATTGGAGCAGTTTAAAATTATTAATGAAGATGTACGTGCAAAAAATGAAAAGTTGATTCATAAAATCACTTCAAAAGTACCAACTGAGATGATTAAAAATTTTAAAATGAAGAGAATGTATCCGCTAAAAAATGGTCAGGTTGTTGCTCATTTTGGTGATCATAGAAAGTATTATTATAAAGGCAAGTTCATTTCTGAAGCCTATCACTTAGGTATAGATATGGCATCCCATGCAATGGCACCAATCAAAACACAAAATGGTGGTGTAGTTGCTTTTGCTGACTATAACGGTTTATATGGAAATATGCTTGCCTTATCTCATGGATTAGGTCTGTATACCATTTATGGGCACTGTTCGAGTTTTGATGTTACACCGGGTGAGGATGTGGCTCCAAATACAAAAATAGCAAGCACAGGTAAGACAGGATATGCAATGGGAGACCATCTGCATTTTGGTGTACTCGTTCAAGGTATTGAAGTTCGTCCGCAAGAGTGGATGGACAAACAGTGGATAAAACTCAATATTAGTGATATAATTAAGAGCGCTAAAAAGATTATAGACGAACAATAGGAAAAATTATGTATCAAACTACTATAAAAAAGAGTGCTGAACTCGTAGGAATAGGACTTCACAAAGGTTCTCCTGTAAAACTGAGACTTGAACCGCTTGAAGCCAACAGCGGAATTCTTTTTTATAGAAGTGATGTCGATGTTGCCATTCCTCTGCTTCCCCAGAATGTAGTTGATACAAAAATGGCGACAGTAATTGGCAAAAATGGGCACATAATCTCGACAATTGAGCATCTGCTCTCAGCAGTTTATGCCTATGGTATTGATAATCTTAAAATTACTGTAGATGCTGATGAAGTTCCTGTTATGGATGGCAGTAGTGCAAGCTATTGTATGCTTTTGGATGAAGCAGGTATAGCAGAGCTTGATGCACCTAAAAAGATTATGCGTATTAAAAAAGAGATTATAATTCAAGAGGGGGAGAAGTATGTGAAACTCTCTCCATCTCCTGATTTGAATTATGATTTTACTATTAAATTCCCACATCCTGTGATTCAAGAACAGGCCTATGTGCTGCAGTTTACCAAAGAGAGTTATAAAAAAGAGATAGCACGTGCCCGAACTTTTGGCTTTTTACATGAGGTACAGTATTTACGCTCTAAAGGGCTTGCGCTTGGCGGTTCGTTAGAGAATGCCATTGTTTTGGATGAGAAGAAGATTCTTAATCCTGAAGGCCTGCGCTATCCTGACGAATTTGTACGTCATAAAATTCTTGATGCCATTGGTGATATGAGTCTTATTGGCATGAATTTTATAGGAAACTATGAAGCTATGGCCGGTAGTCATGACCTTAATCATAAACTGACACTCGCTTTGCTTGAAGATAGTGAAAATTATGAAGTTGTAGAGGCTGTAGGTGAAAAAATGAGAGAGTTAGAAAAAGCGTATGCTTAAAAAAGTAGATGTTTTACTCATTACACTTACATCTCCTATTCTTGTAGGGGTTTATGAAGAGAAAAAGCTTATAGAAACGATAGAGTCGCAGGAGAGAAGCTCAGATGTCCTGCCTCTTATTTTTAAAGATCTACTCAAAAAGTATGAAATTCAAAATCTTTTTTATGCCAATGGACCGGGGAGTTTTATGGCAATTAAAGTTGCATATGTCTTTTTAAAATCTCTTTCGGTACTCAAAAAAATTCCGCTCTTTGCCCGTGATGCTTTTTATTTTAATGAAAATCAACCAATAAAAGCGATAGGAAAGCTATGTTTTGTTAAAATCTCTTCAGAAATAGAAACTCAAAAGTTCCAAACAGTTCCGACATCGGTTTTTAAATTGCCTGATGAACTGGATTATAACGAGTTTAGTACAAACGCAACGCCCCTCTATAAAATAGGTGCTGTTGGATAGGAAAATATTAGTGACAATAAGTGTACCGGCAACTTCTGCAAACTTAGGACCAGGTTTTGACACTTTAGGTCTTGCAGTTGACCTTCGTAATCGTGTGGA
>JALVXQ010000011.1 GCA_027038255.1 Sulfurimonas sp.
CTTGAAGAGGAACCTTTAGAAATATATGAAGAGCAGACAATACCAGTAGAAGCAGCACCACAAGATATGCTTGATGTAGGCGCTCTTTCTCTTGATGTATTTGAAGAAGAGAGTGCTCCAGAGCCAGCTGTTCCTGTAGCGGCAACACCAACACCTGCAGCTAAAAAAGTTATAAAAAAAGAAGTTATGCAAGAGGAGTGGGATAACGGTTACCACTACGATCCACACATTGCATCTAAAGAACTTGGACTGCCTCTTGACCTTATCGAAGAGTTTATTCAAGATTTTATTGCGCAAGCCAAAGAGTTTCAGCCAGATATTTACAGTTCCATTGATGAAGGGGATGTAGACAATGTCAAAATTCTTTCCCATAAGCTCAAAGGAGTTGCAGCAAATCTTCGTATTGAAGATGCACATGAGGTGCTATCTGCAGTGAGTGCAACAAGTGATATGGATTTGATTCATGACAATCTTGACACTTTTTATAAAATCATTGCAAAACTGGCAGGTGAGCCTGTTGAAAAAATTATTATCACAGAAGAAGAGGCTCCAGAAGAAGAGCCTATCACACTTGACTTTAAAGATGATGACGATGCAATAAGCATAGCTGTTGAGGATAAAGAAGAGGAAGAGAGTATCGATATTCTTGATATTGAAGATGAAGATGTTCCTGAAAAAATTGAAATGCCGGAACTTGCAGATGATGATTTCCTCACTATTGGCTCAGATGAAAACGAAGAAGAAGCGCTAGAGGAGGAAGAAGAGGTACACTTTTCAAAAGCTCAGGCAGCAAAAGAAATAGGCATTGATGAGACAAGTTTTAATGAACTTTTTGAAGATTTTATAGGTGAAAGTCATACAATACTTCAAAAAATAGATAATGCTATTGCAAATGATGATTTGCAAACCTGTCGTAACGAAGCACTCAAGTTTAAAGGTATGAGTGACAACATGCGACTGCATGAGTTTACCACTGAGCTTGAAACACTCATCCACTCTTCAGATAAAGATGAGATTGAGCAGGCAGCAAAACAGATTGATCTGTCAATCAACAAGATATCAAAGATGGGAGCTTAGCATATGCAATTAGGCTTAAAAAACAGACTAAGACTAATCAGTCTTTTTCCAATTATTATTCTTATTTCAATTACCAGTTACTTCGTTTATAATTCATATGAAAACTATAAAGCGGCACAGGTTTTACAAGATAGGCTCTCAGTCAACAGAGAACTCAATGATCTTATAAACAATATCTCTCGAGAGAGAGGAATGACGGTTATGTATCTGGGAAACTCTTCTCCAAATACACTGAAATCTCTTACGAACCAGAGAAAAATTGTTGATGAAAAAGAGAAACTTTACCTCGAACATATTAAAAATCAACCAAAACTTCATGATCATTCAAGAGGGCAAGGCAAATGTATAACATGTCAAAGAGTCAACACACTTGAATCAGCACTCAAACAGATAAAAGAGACACGCAAACTTGTTGATGAACAGCAGACAAATTTTGACGATGTCTATGACATTGTTTATGGTCATGCTGAAAAAGTTGGTATTAAAGAACTTGAAGAAGTAACATCTAATCAGATGGATCCACTCATTAACGAATTTTCAACTGAGTATATCTCTTTGGTACGTGCAAATGCTGCAACTGCTGATGAACGTGACTTTATTTCATTTGCAATTGCACGTTCAACAGAGCTTGAAGAGGATGAAATCAATACATGGATTTCACTTATCGCAAAAGCAGATGCTATCTCTTACGATACTATTCAAGACAAAGCACTTGTTAAAAAACTTGATAATATTTTTAAGAATGAAGATACGCAAGAGCTTTTTGATGATATCAATAGTGAACGCGCGAGCATTTTAACAACAGCATCGAGTGGAGAGTATGAGACTAATCCGGGTATCTGGTTTGCCATGCTTTCAGAAAAAACGAATCTCTTGTCAGAAGCTGAAAGTACTGTCCTCTCAGCCATGGACGCAAGAGCTATTAGTGTAAAAACTGAAGCCTTGCAATTCCTTGCAATTACACTCTCTATTTGGCTTATTTCTATGATTCTTGCGATTCTAGGTTTCTTACTCTCAAACGAGATTGCTAGAAATATCAAAAATCTTGAAGATGTTCTTACAAAAGTTGCCGAAGATACAAATGAAGGTGATGCTGCAGTCGACATCAACTTACATACAGCACAAGGAACGGCAGAAGCCTATAAACTTCTTGAAAAAATCATCGAGCAGACCAAGCTTGATAAAGAAGCCGCACAGGAAGCTTCAGAAGCAAAATCAATGTTCCTTGCAAATATGTCGCATGAGATTCGTACACCACTTAATGGTATTGTTGGTTTTACCGAACTGCTTAAAGATACAGGGCTTAAAGAGGAGCAAGGTGAATTTGTTGAGATTATCGAAAAATCATCAGAGAACCTTCTTGAAATTATCAACAATATTCTTGACCTCTCTAAAATCGAATCTAATAAACTTGAGATTGAAGATATTGTCTTTAATCCAATCGAAGAGTTTGAATCAGCTGTTGAAGTTTATGCAGTACGCGCAAGTGAAAAACACATTGATCTTGGATGTTTCATCGATCCTGAACTTGAACAGCCTCTTAAAGGGGATCCGACAAAAATTAAAGAGGTTGTCATTAACCTTCTCTCTAATGCGGTCAAATTTACAAGTAGCTCAGGTGCCATCAATGTAGACATCAGAAAACTTGATTCTGAACAAGATGGTATTACCAGAGTTCGATTTGAGGTACAAGATAGCGGTATCGGTGTAACGGGTGAGCAAAAAGCAAGAATCTTTGAAGCATTCTCTCAAGCCGATACATCAATTACACGTAAATATGGTGGTACAGGTCTCGGTCTTACAATTTCTGCACGTTTCATCGAACTTATGGGTGGTCAGCTTGATCTACACTCTGAGCCTGGTGAAGGAACTACATTCTTCTTTACTATTGATTTTGAAGAGATTGAAGTGCTTAATGAGAGTTCAAAAGGTACATTCTCAAGTGTTAATGCACTTATCTTGGAATCTACGCATAAAACAAAACGCCAAGATACATACCTCCGTGAGTACTTAGACTTCTATGGTGTAAGTTACACAACATTTAAAGACAGAAATGAGCTTGAAATTTTACAGAGACAGGTGAGTTATGACCTTCTCATCACAGATTATGAGTATGCAAATGAAGATGAGCTTCAGGCTTACAGTGCAATGCCTGAAGAGATGATTTTACTGACTAAATCATACTTTATGAGAAAAATTGATTCCATGGTTCTTGATATCTTCAAAACTATCTATGAACCGTTAAACAACACAAAACTCAAATCAACTCTTGAAAATTACAATAACGAAAATTTTAAAGCTGAAAAAGCGAAAAAAGCAAATCGTAAAAAATTCAATGCGGAGTCTTCAAAATTTGATGCCAATATCTTGGTTGCAGAAGACAATATCATTAACCAAAAACTCATCAAACGTACACTTGAAGATTTAGGTTTAACAGTAGACATTGCCTCAAACGGACTTGAAGCCTTCCAAAAACGTAAAGATGGAAACTATGACCTCATCTTTATGGATATTCAGATGCCATTCTTAGACGGTATGGAGGCGACAAAAGAGATTTTAGAGTACGAAGAAGATTACAACCAGCCTCACGTCCCTATCTTAGCACTGACAGCCAATGCACTAAAAGGAGATAGAGAACGATTCTTACGTGCCGGACTTGACGAGTACACGACTAAACCACTTGTTCGTGCTGAGATTGTAACGCTCTTAAACCATTTCCTTTCAGACCATATTGTCGATGCAGATGAAGCGGTTCCTGCCAATGTAGAAGCTCTGAAAGAGACTTCATCTGCAGAAGTGCAGAGAGAGCCGGTAGCGCCAAAAGAAGAAATCATTGAAGAGGCAGCAGTTGAAGAGCCAAAGATGCCTGATTTAACTCTAGAGATACCGGATGAAGATATTCCGGCTATCGAAGTAGAAGAGGATTTCGAAGAAGAAGCAGAAGAACTGCAAGAAGAAACGCCTGAAGAGGAAAAAGAACCGGAAGTGGAAGAAGAAGTGCCTGAAGAAGAGATAAATTACACTGCAGATATTCTTCTTGCAAAGAAAAGTCCTTTTGAGACAAAACTCTTTACAAAACTACTTGATGCTCTTGGCTATACATATGAAACAGCTGCAACTGCGGATGAACTCAACAGTAAAATCGAGCACAATAGCTACAAAGTCGTTCTGTTCGATAAGGAAGCTGAAAAACTTGACCTTGTTGATTTTTCAAATTTTGTCAAATCACACAATGAAGAAAAAGGTATCACTTCAGCACTTATTTTAATTGCTGATCCATCAATGCCAGAAGATGCAACAGATTTAAGTTATGTTGATGAAATCATGAAAAATGTTGTAAACAAAGAGACACTTCACGGTATTATAGAAAAATTTATTTAAAAAGGCTCAAATAAAATGACAAGAACAGACTTAGTTGTACTCGCAGTAGATGATGATATTATTAATTTAAAACTTTTAAAGTCAATGCTTATGAAAAGTGGGCATGTAAAAGAGGTCATAGAAGCTAAAAATGGCTCTGATGCCATTGGAGAGCTTAAAGCCCGTGATGACATTGATTTGATACTTTTAGATATTATTATGCCTATTATGGGTGGTATAGATATGCTCAAAGTTGTACGTGCGGATGACAATCTGCGTCAACTTCCTATTATAGTTTTAACGACAGATGAGACGAAAAAAAGTGAGGCTTTAGAGTTTGGAGCGAATGGTTTTTTAATGAAACCTATCAGAAATGCTGAGCTTATCAGCAAAATGAAAACAGTGATTGTTTAAAAACAAGTTCTATATAAGAACTTGTTTAAGAACCTCTTCTACTCTCTTCACAGGAATAATTTCCAAAGAGTCCTGAACCTCTTTTGGGATGTCATCCAAATCTCTCTCATAATTTTTCAATGGAATCAACACCTTGCTCATCTCAGCTTTATGTGCAGCTATGAGTTTCTCTTTTAAACCGCCAATCGGCAATACTTCACCACTCAGCGAAACCTCTCCCGTCATAGCAATTTCAGAGCGAATTTTACGTGAGCTCAGTATTGATGC
>JALVXQ010000012.1 GCA_027038255.1 Sulfurimonas sp.
GTTTGCATTGGCACAAAGTGCATCAATCACCATGATTGCACTCATTTTTTTTGTTGAAGCAATCTCTTTAAAGCCACTCTTTTTTAGTTTAATATTGTAAGGTACATAGGTGACGACAAGCATGTTTTTGTCATTTTGAGGCTGCAGACTCTCTATTTGAGATTGGTCTTTATTGATGAAAACCAATTTTTTTTCACTTATATTGTAGTGTTTTAAAAAATCTTTTAAAATTTCAGCATTAATGGAATCAATTTCAAGATAGGCGTATATTTTTTTTGCCTTTATGAGTGTGTCAATACTTTTGTTTGATAAAACCATATCTCCACCATCAGATCGATCAAAAAGAATTACAGGAGTGATGTCATGGCCGGAATTTTTAAGGGAGTAGTACTCATGCTGTGTTGTTGTTACCATCTCAGCTTTTCCAATATCATAGATGTCGGCTGCTTCGCCTAGAGAGACATTGGTGATGAGCTGAATATTGAGTTTGTCAAGGTAGCCTTTCTCTTTTGCATAAAAGAGAGGAGCATAGCCTATCCATGAATTGGTAGAGATATGCAACTCTTTTTTATTCTCTTGTGAACAGGATGTAAAGAGTAAAGTAAAAAAAAGTGCAATCAATAATATTTTTTTCATAAGAATTCCCTATTTGCGTTAAATGATACCGCATTGTCTTTTAAATGTAGGTTAAAATTGAAGTGTTACAATACTTAGAATAATTCATAATATAAGGAACTGATATGAGTAAAGTTTTAGTACCGCTTGCAAAGGGATTTGAAGAGATAGAGGCCGTAAGTATCATCGATGTTTTACGCCGTGCGGATGTTGAAGTGCTCATCGCTTCACTTAATGATGAGCTTCTTGCCCAAGGTGCACACGGCATAATGATTCAAACAGATGTAAAGGTTAAAGATGTAAGTGCCGATGAAATAGATATGATAATTCTTCCTGGTGGCTGGGATGGCACGCATGCCTTGGCAGAGGATGACAATGTACAAAATCTCCTGCGTGAGATGGATGCAAAAGGCAAAAATATCGGTGCAATCTGTGCTGCACCGTATGCTTTAAACAAAGCCGGTGTTTTAAAAGAGCACTACACCTGTTACCCTTCTGTTGAAAAAGAGATACGCGAAGAGGGCTATGCAGGTGATAAAGCAATGGTTGTAGAGGATGCAAATGTGATGACCTCACGCGGACCGGCAACAGCAATCTGTTTTGGTCTGGCAATAGCGAAAAAGCTCAAAGGTGATGAGACATACAAAGCCCTTAAAGAAGGGCTCTTGGCTGATTATTGTAAATAAACCGGGAGATTATTTTCCCAGTTTACCTTCTGCATGAAGTGCTTCAAGCTCTTCGAGTCTTTCCATTTTTTTGTAGTGATGCAGATTGACTTGCACAAATTTTACCGATAGGTAAATAAGTACAGGCCAGCTTGCATACCAAATTATTTCTGTTAAATATTCCATAAAAATCTCCTAGTAATGGTGTGGGTCTGATTTAATTTCATCTATTGTCAGTTGTGTTTTGTCCATTGAACGCCAAACAAAGAAAATATAGCCGGCGACAATAGGAACAAGCAGTGATACAACAGCCATAACGCTGAGTGTATAGTGACTTCCAGAAGAATTGACAATTGTTAATGAACTTTGCATATCTGCCAATGACGGATAAAAAACAGAATTATGAATACCTAATACAAGTAAAAGGATAGTTACTGTGAGTATAGTCCCAAATCCGCTGAACCAAATCGCCTTTTGATTACTCTTAAAAATTCCAATAACGACACCATAAAGAAGTGATGCTACACCCGTTAACAGAAGAGCGATAAGCAGAGGCATATCTAAAAAGGTATGCAAAAATTTCATGTTTTGTACTGTTACAACACCTGTGAGTGAATTATAAATATATCCTTTTGAAAAGAGAATAACACCAAGAACAAATAAGAAAAGTGCTAAAAACATAAGAAAGTTTACTGTAGCAACTTTTTTGACTCTTGCGATAATTGTTCTCTCTGCAATATTATTTAAAAAATAGAGTGCTGCTTGCAGACGAGAAAGAAAAACAAGCATTAATCCAAAGGCAACATTAAAAGGATTTAAAAGTGCTTCTAAACCATAACTCTGCATTGTCCAGTGCGAGAGGTGCGACTCATTGACAATAAAATTTCCACCGCTAAAGAGTGTTCCGAGTGCTACACCGATAAGAAAAATTCCTAATGAGCCATTAATGTAAAGCAAAATCTCATAAAATCTTTCACCGTAAAAGTTGTCTGGTTTTTTTCTGTATTCATAAGCAACGGCTTGAATGATAAAACAAAAAAGAATTGCCATCCAAACATAGTATGCACCGCCAAAACTTACTGCGTAAAAGAGAGGAAAAGCAGCAAAAAGAGCCCCTCCAAACATAACGAGCATAGTAAAAGTAAGCTCCCATTTTCTTCCCAAAGAGTTTATTAAAAGATCTCTCTCATCTTCAGTCTTTCCAAATGTATAAAGGAGTGTCTGCCCGCCCTGTACAAAAGTCATAAAGACAAAAAGAGCGCCTATGACACTTACTAAAAACCACCAGTATTCTTGTAAAGTTAGTAAATCAAACATCTTAATGTACCTCCGGTCCGACTTGGATTTGTTTTAACATGATTTTTACCTCTGCAATAAGGAGTCCGGTAAAGAGAACCGCAAAAAGCCAAAATGTAATCATAACGCTAGTAGAGGCAACATTTGAAGCTGCCATGCCAACAGGAAGCATGTCTTGAATTGCCCAAGGTTGGCGTCCTGCTTCAGCCGTTATCCAGCCTGATTCTTGTGCCACATATCCTAAAGGTATTGTAAAAATGGCCAAATATTGGAGCCATTTTTTGTTATGCATCTCATTAATCATAGAGTAGTAAAGGGTAATGATAAAGAGCACAAAGAACCATGTACCAAGTCCCACCATTGTATGAAAACTATAAAAAGAGAGTGCAACACTAGGAACAGCTTCTTTTGGATCTTTTAAGTAACCATATCCCATATATTTTTGATTTTCTCTGAAAGTTTTGAGTGCCGCTGCTGCATGAGGCATATCATTCTCTTTTTTATATGTTTTGTAGGCACCTAAAGCAGCTACCGCGATTTTTCCTTTTTGCATCTTCTCCGTGACAGAGACAATGCCATGTTTTTTATTTCCTTTGATTAAGTCATCTATACCCGGTACAAAAGCATTTAAGTTATGATAACCGAGAACTGAAAGTGCTCCTGGAATCTTAAAACTGACAATAAATGGATCAACATCATCACCAATCTTTTTTGCAGTATCAAGCAGACCAAAGGCAACGATTCCTGCTCGATTTTCTCCATCATACAAGCCTTCCATAGCAGCCAGTTTCATAGGCTGCGTGAGAGCAACTTGATGTGCAGATTCATCACCCGTTGTGATGAGATACATAGAGGCAATAAGTCCAAAACTTGAAGCAACAATGATGCTTCTTCTTGCAAACTGCATATCTCTTTTTTTCAGCATATACCATGCACTGATACCGATTACAAATAATGATGCAAGTACATAGCCACTGCTCACGGTATGTAAAAATTTACTGACACCATTTGGATTAAAAATGACCTCTAAAAAATTATGCATTTCATTACGTGCCGTATCTGGATTAAATTCCATACCGACAGGATGCTGCATCCATCCGTTTGCGATTAAGATCCATAAAGCTGAGAGGTTTGAACCGATGGCGACAAGCCATGTAGATGTTAAGTGCATCTTTTTACTTACCTTGTCCCAGCCAAAAAACATAACTGCAAAGAAAGTTGACTCCATAAAGAAAGCCATAAGCCCTTCAATAGCAAGCGGTGCTCCAAAGATGTCTCCAACTATCCATGAGTAATTTGACCAGTTTGTGCCGAATTCAAACTCCATAATAATTCCGGTAGCAAGACCAATTGCAAAGTTAATTGCCAGTAATCCCATCCAGTATTTTGTCGTTGATTTCCATTTTTCATCACCAGTTTTGACGTACATTGTCTCCATAATAGCGACTAAAAAAGTAAGGCCTAGAGTAAGTGGTACGAAGATCCAGTGATAGAGAGCTGTAAGTGCGAATTGTGCACGGGACCAATCAACAAGCAGGTCTGAGTGTTCCATAGATTAATTCTCCTTTGTAAGTGTGTTTAAGATGTATTGGCTGCGTTGTGCATCTGTTTGAAACTTCTCTTGCAATACATCTGGAAAAAAAAGCCATTTAATAATGACAAACATGACAAATAGTTTTATAGCTATGAGGAGCCAAAGTTTTTTCCCGACTTTCATATTTACAAAACCATCATAATATAAATAATAAACGGATTTGAAAAACTGTTTGATTTGAGTTTTCATAGCGAAATAGTAGAGCAATACAAATAAATTATCTATAAATAAAAATTATTAATTTTATTATTTTTATTTAATTAACTTTATTGTTGAAAATGTGATAGAAATGTGTTATTTAAGGGATGAAAGAGCTATAAAGCTCTTCTAAAAATAAGATTTTTAAGACTTTTTTCTTCATCCAGACTGGCAAACTCTTGTAGATTTTTAAGCCGTTTTTCATAGACAAAACTTGGTGCCCATTGTGTAATCAACTCAATAAGAAAATTACTTTCTAATTCGGGAGAATTTAGACAAGCTAAAAGGGTGCACTCATCACTTGCGATCTGCGGCAGTTTTTTGATGATTTTTTCATAATCTTTCGTCGCTTCAAAACTGCCTTTTTGAAAGCTTGGTGGATCGATGATGATGAGATTATAGGGGCCTTTTTTCTTAATGCTAGAGAAAGATTTTAAAATATTGTAGGGTAGAAAACTCACCCCTCTTGGGTCAAGCTTATTGAGTGAATGATTTGCCATGCCAACTTTGAGTGCGCCTTTGCTCATGTCGATGTTGACGACACTTTTTGCTTCTCCATATTTAGCAGCGACAGAGAATGCACAGGTATAGGAAAAGAGATTGAGCACGTGCTTTCCTTTGGCATGCTCACGCACAAATTGTCGTCCGTTTTTCATGTCGGGGAAGTAGTAGTTGTTTTTGTTGGAGAGGAGATTAAGTTTGAGACGCATACCATTTTCA
>JALVXQ010000013.1 GCA_027038255.1 Sulfurimonas sp.
CTACAGAGGAGCATACACTCTGCGTTACTCTTTTTCGCCTTAGCTATGGCTAGGGCTTTAAAAGAGTGCCTTGATTGTAACCTCCTCTGTAAAGCTGAGAGTTACTAGGGTTTTTAGAGGTGCCCTTAAGTCGTAGAGACAAAAGAGGAGTGTGAAGCTGTTACAGAGCTTGGAGGTGATTGTATTCAGGGCTACTATCTGGGTCGCCCTGAGTTTGAGATATAGTTTATTTTTTTAGAATAACAGTCGTTGATGCATTAAAATTAAAATATTTTTGTGCAGCTTTTTGTACTTTTTTTGCTGTTATTTTATTGACACTCTCTTCATACTGTTCAAGCGGTTTCATATCGCCGCGGACAAGGTAGCTTCCATAGAGATTTGCTACAGAACTTGAGCTCTCAAGAGAGTAGATAAAGTCTGATTTTGTATTTATCTTTACTTTTTCAAGCTCCTCTTTTGTGACAGGCTCATTTTTAATGCGCTCTATCTGTTTAACAAGCTCTTTTTCTACCTGCTCAGCCTTTACTCCCGGATTACATGTCGCCATAAAGATGAAAAGACCTGGGTCACTGTTTTCCATATTGTAAGCATAGACAGAGTTTACAAGGCGTTTTTTATCGACCAAATCTTTGTAAAGACGGGAACTTTTTCCAGAGTAGAGAATTTCAGAGATGACACTGAGCGTCACTTGATCTTTGTTCTTAAAGTCTGGAATGTGGAATGCGATGGCAATCATTTCAACTTCACTCTCTTTATGAATCACAAGATGTTTTGGACCATCCTGTTTTGGCTCTATAAATTTTACTTTTGGAATTTTGCCATCATTCTTGATTTTTCCAAAAGCCGCTTCAGCCTCTTGAAAAACTTTTTGTGGCTCAATATCTCCCGTTACCATTAAAATGGCATTTTGTGGTTGATAATAGGTCTTATGAAAGCTGCGGATATCATCAATAGTCCATGTCTTTATATCATTGACAAAACCAATCGGTGTCCAGTGATACGGATGGTAGATGTAGGCATTGTTAAAGAGTCTGAAGTAAAGATATCCCATCGGGGAGTTGTCTGTTCTCCAACGTCTCTCCTCCATGACAACATTACGTTCAGGCTGGAACTCTTTGTCTTTGAGACTGAGGTTTTGCATTAGTTCTGCAAACAAATCAACCGATTTTTTGAAATTATTTGATGAAGACTTGATGAAGTAGTGTGTGTAGTCAAAGCTTGTTGAGGCATTATTTACGCCGCCAATACTTTTGACCTCTTTGTCAAACTCTCCGGCTTTGAGATGTTTACTACTTTTAAAGTTCATATGTTCAAGCATATGAGCGATGCCTGTTTTTCCCATCACCTCATTGCGGCTTCCGACTTTGTAGAAGATGTCTGTAGAGACGACATCTGTCTCATTGTGCAGGGGAATGACTACAATTTGCAGTCCGTTTTTCAGTGTTTTTGTCTCGTACTGTGGTAGTGGTGAAGGCATTTTATGTATCTCGCTCTTTTTTGTTTTTGTTTTGTCTGTATTGAGTGCTTTGTAGTCGATAAATGATGATGCAAATGTCAAAGATGCACTCAAAAGTAAAGTTGTGATTATCTTCATTGTTTTCTATCTGCTCCGATGGCTTCTGTGATGTTTGCATAACCATCAGCACGTAAAAGCTCTATAAGTTTGTTGTTGATGTTCATAATCATATCTGGACCATGAAAGACAATGCCGCTAAGAATTTGTACAAGGGATGCGCCTGCTTTGATGCGTTTGTATGCTTCTTCTGCAGAGTCGATACCACCGACAGAGATAAGTGTTGTTTTCCCGTAAAGCTCTTTTGCAATGGCTTCAAATATTTTGAAACTTTTCTCTTTTAAGACCGCACCGCTAATGCCGCCGATATCTTTTGGATGCTTTACCAAAGAGTAATCAATTGTCGTGTTGGTTGCGATGATTCCGTCAGCTCCTTTTTCTACTGCAAGTTTTGTCAGTGAAACTGCATCTTCAGGAGACATATCCGGAGCTATTTTGAGTAAAATCGGCATATCTGTCAATGCTTTTGCCTCTGCAAATAGTTTGGTGATGAACTCTTCGTTTTGCAGGTCTCTCAGCCCTGGAGTGTTAGGTGAAGAGATGTTGATGACAAAGTAATCACCCAATCCGTTAAAGGCTTTAATGAGATGTGTGTAGTCATTAATAGCTTCTTGTTCTGGAGTTACTTTGTTTTTTCCGATGTTAATGCCTACAGGTGTTGTAAAAGGAGAACGTTTTTTTAATCTTTTTACGACTTTATAAGCGCCGTCATTGTTAAATCCCATCGCATTTTGGATGCTCTCTTCTTTAATATGGCGGAACATTCTTGGTTTTGGATTTCCTGCTTGTGGCTTGGGAGTGACTGTTCCTATTTCTGTAAAACCAAAACCGAGTATCTGTATACCGCGTATCATCGTTGCATTTTTGTCAAACCCTGCTCCAAGACCTATCGGGTTATAAAAGGTACGTCCAAAAAGCTCTTGCGTGAGGCTTGCATCTGTAACGAAATGAGACTCTAAAAAGGCGTTAAAAGGAATTTGGCAGATGTTTGGCAGTCGTAGTACACACTCTGCAACATGGTGCGCATTTTCAGGCTGAAGTTTGAACAAAAGAGGTTTTATGGATTCATAGTTTATCATAGTACATTCACTTTCAAAAAATTAAAGTGATTATACTTAAAATTGTGTTACAAATAGATTAGGGATAGATTATGGACAGTTATGCTCGAGGAAAAGCGATTCAAACTCATTCACAGGGAGTGGTTTTGAGCAGAGGTATCCTTGATACTGCTCACACTTCATACTTTTAAGATACTCAAGTTGTTCTTTGTTCTCAACACCTTCTGCAATCACTTCAAGGTTTAGTTCATCCGCAATCGTTACAATCATATTAACAAAAGATTGATCTTTTTTATTTTCAAGGTCATCAATGAAACTTTTGTCAATTTTGAGCGTATCAAAAGGAATCTTTTTTAAGTAAGACAAAGAAGAGTAACCCGTACCAAAATCATCAAGTGAGAGGCGTAGACCGAGTGCTTTAAATTTATCTATCATCTCAAGTTTTTCATTAAAATCAGTCATAAGGACAGACTCTGTCAGTTCAATTTCAAATTTGTTTTTATCGATGTTACTGATGGCATTTTCAAGAGTGTTTAAAAGATTACTGTCTTTAAACTGCACGCCCGAAACATTTATAGAGAGCTTCAGATCTTTAAGCGGTGTGTTCTCCCATGCTTTGAGCTGTCTTGCTCCCTCTTCTATGATCCACTCTCCAAGAGGAATGATAAAGTTGTTCTCTTCTGCGATGTGAATGAACTTGTCTGGCGGAATGAGCCCAACAATTGGGTCAATAAGACGGATAAGCCCTTCACAGCCTACAATTTTGTTTGAAATAATATCTACTTTTGGTTGGTAGAAAAGTTTGAAATTTTCCTCTTCAAGCGCAGAGACCATAACTCTTTGGATTTTTATTTTCTCTTGAATCTCTTCATTAAGACGCTCTGTAAAAAAGTGAAAATTATTCTTGCCAAGATCTTTTGATTTGTACATAGCAATATCGGAATTTTTTAAGAGTTCTGTTACATCTCTACCATCTTTTGGATAAATAGTAATACCTATACTACAGGTTATATGGTATTTGTAATTATCAAATACAACAGGGAGATTAAGTGACTCTCTAATTCTGTGAATAACTTCTAAAATAGCATCATTATCTTCTATGTCTGGTAGAACGATGACGAATTCATCACCACCCAGTCTTGAGACGATGTCATTGTCTCTGACTGAGGAGATGAGAATTTGAGAGACATGCTGCAGTACTTTGTCTCCAAACTCATGCCCGCGTGAGTCATTGATGTTTTTGAAGTTATCCAAATCTAAAAAGAGCAGGGCAAACTGTGCGTTTGAACGTTTACTTCTAGAGATAAGCCAGTTTATCTTTTCAACAAGACTAAGGCGGTTATAAAGACCACTAAGGGGGTCTTTTGTTGAAAGGTTAAAGAGCTCTTTTTGCTCCTCTTTAAGACGTTTGAATGTTAGGTCAAGTGAGTAACGGATACTCTCTAGCTCCTGAATGAGAAACTGCTTGGGAACTTTTGTGGAGTAGTATGCAAACTGTCGTAACTGTTCAAGTGGTTTCACGAGCAGTTTGTTGATGGTTACCCACAAAATAACCATTAAAATGAAGAAGTTTATAATAAATAGTGTCAGATATTTTATGATTTTATCTTTAAGAAGAGAGTCAAGGTAGGCTCTGTTCAGATAGACATCTGTTTTGTAATAATAGGGTGTTAAATCATCAAAAAGTTTTACAGAAAAGCTGTAGCACTCCTGTTGAAAAATATTTGAATTGATAATTTTGGATATAGGAAGACATTGAATCCCTTTATGGAATGCGAAATCATCTCTATCTGTGGCATAGAGAAGTTTTTTATTATTATCTAAAATATGAATATCATCAATAATGTTATTTGAATGTACTCTGTTGTCAAGATAGGCTATAAGTTGATCAATATTATTGTCCTTTAGATTTTTATCTAAAAAATATTTAATATTGAGAAGATTTACCTGTATATTCTCTTCAAGTAGAGACTCTGTCACATTTTTAGAGTCGGCATAGAATTTGTAAAAGATATATCCACCGCTTGTTAAAAGCATTAACATAACTATGATTGTGAAGAGTTTTATAGATATATTTTTCATTGTATTAGTTGATTCGCCTCGTATCCCATTGGTTTTATACGCTTAAGAAGTTTTTTTGATGGTTTATTTATCCATTTTATAAGTCCCAATGAGTCGATATAATCACCATAACTCATATTGCCAAGATAGCTTTTTACTAAATTGTAAGAGGCTCTTTTGTCAGACTGCAGCTCTTGAATTGATCTGTCAATAACAGCTTTTAATTGACGCAATCTCTCTTTATGATTTTTCAGAGTGTTTGCATTGGTACAAAGTGCATCAATCACCATGATTGCACTCATTTTTTTTGTTGAAGCAATCTCTTTAAAGCCACTCTTTTTTAGTTTAATATTGTAAGGTACATAGGTGACGACAAGCATGTTTTTGTCATTTTG
>JALVXQ010000014.1 GCA_027038255.1 Sulfurimonas sp.
TTTTCAAGATGAACTTGACAAGCTTCGCCGTATGGCAAGACAGATAAATGACATCTTAAAACCTTACTTTGCAGACAAAGGTCTTAACCTTGTTGACTTTAAACTAGAGTTTGGGAAAGACAAAGATGAGAACATTATCCTTATTGATGAGATCTCTCCTGACAACTGCCGTTTTTGGGATATAGAGAGTGGTGAGAAGATGGATAAAGATAGATTTCGTCAAGGTCTAGGCGGACTCACAGTAGCCTATGAGCAAGTTTTAAATAGAATATTAGGAAAGTAATGATGAAAGCAGTAGTAAACGTATTTTTAAAAGCAGGTGTTTTAGATTCTCAAGGAAAAGCTGTGCATCACGCACTTGATTCTCTTCACTTTAATGGTGTTGAAGATGTCCGTATTGGAAAGCAGATTGTACTGCAACTCAATGAGAGTGACAAAGAGAAAGCTATGGCAGATGTTACAAAAATGTGTGAAGAACTTTTAGCAAATACCGTTATTGAAGATTACACTATAGAGCTTGTATAATGAAAGTTTCAATCTTACAATTTCCCGGTACAAACTGTGAGTATGATACACAGCATGCATTTGAACAACTTGGGTGTAAAACAGAAATAATCTGGCATAAATCAGAGTCACTTCCAGCAGATACTGACCTCTTAGTTGTTGCAGGAGGATTCTCTTATGGGGATTATCTGCGCAGTGGTGCCATTGCTAAATTTTCTCCTGTGATGAAAGCTGTAGCTTCGTATGCAAAAGAGGGAGGCAAAGTACTTGGTATCTGTAACGGATTTCAAGTTTTAACAGAAACACGACTCC
Organism: Sulfurimonas sp.; assembly: GCA_027038255.1. Taxonomy (GTDB): domain Bacteria; phylum Campylobacterota; class Campylobacteria; order Campylobacterales; family Sulfurimonadaceae; genus Sulfurimonas. The sequence continues at coordinate 817 of JALVXQ010000014.1, forward strand.
TTCCGGGTGCACTCAAACGTAACGAGGGTCTTCACTTCATCTCAAAACATCATCACCTGCGTGTTGAGAACAGTGACAACACTTTTTTGAAAAAACTACAGAGTGGTGATATTGTAAATATTCCCATTGCACATCATGATGGTAATTACTACATTGATGCAGACGGTCTGTGTGAACTAGAAGCAAATGGACAGATTTTACTACGTTACACAGATGAAAATGGTACGCTTAAAAACCCTAATGGCTCAGTAGAATCCATAGCGGGTGTATGCAATAAAGAAAAAAATGTATTTGGACTTATGCCACACCCTGAACGTGCTATGGAAGCAGTTCTAGGCAGTGAGGATGGTATCGCTATGCTGCAAGGATTTTTAGAGTCGTGATAAAACTACTTTTTCTTACTCTTGTTTTAACTGCATCACTTTTTGCAGACAAGGTTCTCTACCTCAACTATGATAAAACACCCACAAGAGTAATTAAAGGTGAAATTTTTCCTGTAACACTTAAAACACTCTCAACTTTGAGAGATTTTGATGATATCGAATATGATTTTTCGAATCATCCCGGTTTAAAGATTTTAGACAAAACACCTGTTCGCGAGCAAAAAGGAAAGTTCTTTTATGATACTTTTCACATGCTTGTGACACAGAATGAAGCAAGACTTCCTGATGTTGAGGCCTTTATTGTTGCTCCACAGGAGCATAATAGCACAAAAATAGAGGGCGAAAAACTCAATGTCATTACACTCAATCCCAAAAAGAACTTCTCTAATGTCATCGCTAACTCTTTGGAACTGCAAGAGTATAAAACAACAAGCTATGACAATCAGCATAACATTGTTGTTTTTGTCGTAACTGCTAAAAACTGCAATATCAAGACAATGCACTTTAACAATGTTTATAAACAGGGGATGGAGTCTGTAACGGACTCCTATGATGAATCGAAAATTATCTATTTTGTTGTTATAGATAAGCGTTTAGAGTATTTTACCTTTTCATACTTCAACCTTTTAAAAAATCACTATGAGTTGGTAAGTGTGCCTATCATTGTTGATGATGACAGTGTGACAACGCAAAGTGACCTCAAGCCGAGAGACCAGTCGCATGATACAATCAAAATGTATATTGCCTTGACAATCTCCATCATAGGGCTCATTGTCATTCTCTTTCGACAGAAGTATATCTATCTTATTCTCATTCTACTTCCACTTGGTTATACGCTCTATTTAAGTATGCCGGAGCAAAAGATATGTATAAAAAAAGGTTCCAATATCTATCTTTTACCTGTTGAGAATGGTACAATTTTTGAGACGACACCAAAAGAGTACCATTTGGCAAAAGAGGGCAGCGTTGTGAACTTTACAAAAGTAAAACTGAAAAATGACAAAATAGGCTGGGTGAAAAATGAAGATACTTGCGCATATTAACTGGGCAATAGCCACTGCTATAATCTTTACCAATCTTGCACTTTCTATAGTGCTCTACCCTATTTTGCCCCGTCCCTATTCAAGAAAAATTCCTGCTTGGATTATACGCATAACAACATTTTTTACAGTCACAGAAAAAGGTGAAGAAGACCCTGCGGCACAGATGTTTCTCATTAACCATCAAAGTGATTTAGATATAGCCATCATGGAGACAACATCTAAAAAAGATCTCTCTTGGGTTGCGAAAAAAGAACTTTTTGATGTTCCTTTTTTCGGTCTTGCCATGAGTATGCCGGAAGATATACCCATAGAGAGACAGAGTAAATCAGCTTTAGTGAGACTCATTAAAAATGCAAAAGATAGGCTCAACAAAGGACGTGTCATAACCATCTTCCCAGAGGGAACACGTTCACGCAACGGAAAAATGCTCCCTTTTAAAAGCGGTGCAAAGGTTGTCGCAGACAAGTACCAACTGCGTGTACAACCTGTTGTTTTAGTCGCAACTGCTGCATGTTATGACATCAAAAAGTTTTACTATATGCCTAAAGACATTAAAGTTGTTTTTATGGATTCTTTTGTGGCAGATAAGGAAAATCCTAAGTGGTTAAGTGACTTACGAGGAAAAATGCAAGCCGTGTACGATAAAGAGATAGAAGGAGAAAAATCATGAAACGATATTTAGGGCACAAAAAGATTTTACGTATATACATAGACACCTTGGACAAATATAATGGCAATCCTCTTTTTGAAGAGATACTCAAAGAGGTTAAAAGTGAACAGTTGGCTGGTGCTACAGTTTTCAAAGCGGTAGCAGGCATAGGTGCTTTTACCGAAATGAGAAGTTTCAAAGTATGGTCTATGGCACAAGAGTTGCCCCTCATTGTGGAAATTATAGATGATGAGGGAAAAATACGCAGTTTTATTGAACATATCGATGGTATGATTGATAATGGGCTTGTAACGATTACAGATACCGAAGTTATCAAATACAAACATGAAAATTTCAATACAGAAGTAAACTAATGAATCTTACACTCTTACTTTTTATCGGTGCAGGTGGTTTTTTTGGAGCAATTTCACGATTCTTAATCGCTACCAATGTTCAAAAACTCTCAGGTTCCTTTTTCCCTTATGGAACGCTCACTGTTAATGTCCTAGGAAGTTTTATCATAGGTTTTGCTGCAATGTTCTTCGCACAGAGTGTGCAACCAGAGTACAAAGCTTTTGTTATTACAGGATTTTTGGGAGCACTGACGACCTTTTCTACCTTTTCACTTGAAAATGTCAATATGCTCCAAGATGGAGAGTTTACAAGTTTTGGTCTCAATATTTTTTTAAATGTTACACTGACAATAAGCGCGACAATCGTTGCCGTTATGCTCTTTAAAAAGTTATATGCTTAACTTCATCCGCACACCACTTTGCCAAATCCATATCATGTGTAATTAAGAGCATACCCATCTCCTCTAAATGCCCCATCAACATCTCCATTACATCAAGTTGAATAACATTGTCAAGTGCCGATGTCGGTTCGTCTAAGAGCAGTAAATCCGGTTTCATCAGCATCGCTCTTAGAATTGAAGCACGCTGCAGTTGTCCGCCTGAGAGTTCATGCGGCAGTTTATGCAGTAGTTTTTCATCGAGGTTAAGGTTTTTAAGATACTTTTGAAGTTCATCAAGCGGTGCTACATCTGATATTTGATTTAAGAGTGTATAACTTGGATGAAAAGAGCTGTATGGGTCTTGAAAAACTTCTGAGATATTTTTTGCGACAATAATGGAACCCTTATGCGGTTTTATATTTTGCAAAACAAGTTCAAAAATAGTACTTTTGCCTGCTCCACTCTCTCCTACTATAGCTTTTAACTCTCCTTTTTTTAAAGACAAAGAGAGGTTTTCAAAAAGAATTTTCTCTTTTGAGTATCCAAAAGTAAGGTCTTGTATCTCTAATACGTTTTGCAACTACTCGCTCTTTGTCAGTGCCAGATAATATTTAGTCAATTCTCTATAGAGCTCTTCCGGTGTCACATCACTCTTCTCTTCCCAAATGCGTTTCATAACAACATTATCCTCTTCACCGTCCCAAACTTTGATGTATGAACCATCTTTGTAGCCATGGTCTTGACGGAACTGGTTGAGTATGTTTTTACCGACATAAAGACGATAGAGTGCATCAAGATTTAATCCGCTCATCACCACAAGATCAAAAAATTCTGCAAATAAACTCTCTAGTTCAAGATTCTCTTTTGCCAGAACTATGCGCATAATGTTTTCTACCTTTTCTATAACTGCATCTGGCTCTGCAAAGCCCGTAGAATCTGTATCAATCTTGGAAAATGCTTCCATCTCTGAGATGTCATTCGCTACATCTTCTATACCGCCTCGCAGTGTTTTAAAGTAGTTTTCAATCGCCAAACTCATGATAAAGTGCCATACATCAACAACTTCTATCTGATGATTCTCCCAATCCGGTTCAACCTCAATATTTTTCCAATGCTTCCAAGGAAAGCTGTCAATCATCTCTGCACATTCCATATAGATACAACGCTTCCAATTAATTACTTTTTTGTTTTTGGTTATCCCTTTTACCCAATCTTCGCCATTTGTTGCATCATTGAGCTGATTTTGCAGCTGCAGCATCAGTAAAATTTTACTATTCATACTTTTCCTTATCCTTGAATCTTTAATGATATTTTATCCAAATATGGTAAAATCTCTCTCATGAAAAAAAGAATTAACTGCAGACGTTGTGAGTATTATTATGTCACATGGGAAAAGAATCAGCCGCATGGTTGTAAGGCGTATGGTTTTAAGTCAGCACAACTGCCTTCCATGGTTGTTTT
>JALVXQ010000015.1 GCA_027038255.1 Sulfurimonas sp.
ACGAAGGAACCCTATACAACAGAGTTTCAAGAGGTCTCCCATGCAATGAATGCAATGGTGAAAAAGGTTGAGGAGATATTTAACAAAGCCAATATTGCGGCACAGCGCAACAAAGAGCTTCTTTATAATGACCCTGTAACAAAACTCTTTAATCGCCGTTACCTTATGCTTAAACTTCCTGAACTGATTCAGCTTGAGACAAAGAATGAGGGTGGCAGCATCATGTTCATAGCTCTCAGCGGCGCAGAGCTTTTAAACAAGCAACTTGGACGCAAAGAGGCTGACACATTTTTCTCTTCTTTGGCAAAAATCTTTGAAGAGGAGTGTGAAGATATCGAAGAGAAAATCATTTCTCGTGTCAACGGAACAGAGTTTACACTGATGCTGCCTGATTGTGAGTCCTACCTCTGTGAATCTATCTCACGCGCTATCTTTGAAGCTTTTTTGGATTTAGCCCAAGAGAATGGCGTCGATACACATGAGATCTACATCAACATTGGTATCTACAGATACAGACCGGATGTTACACTCAGCGAACTCTTAACCCGCGCAGATGATGCACTCACAAAAGCCAAAGCCGATGAGCGTCAAAACATCTATGTCTATGAGGAGAAAAATGCGAAAAAGGCACTCCCTAAAGAGGAGTGGAGAGCCATACTTGAAGAGTCCATCGAGAAAAACTACTTCAGTCTGAAATTTTGGCCGACACTTGACAGTAAAACAAAAGAGATCAACCATAAAGTCATGACCTTCACAATAGACGGCGGAGAGAACAAACGCTTCTATTATGGGGATTTCATCGCACCGGCAATCAATCTTGGTCTTGTAGGCAAAATGTACCTCGTAGCCCTTAAAGAGCTCCTTAGCATGCAACACCCGCAACTGAGCGGTGGGACATGCTCCATACGCCTCTCCAATGAGTTTTTAAAAGATTCCAAAGCCTTTGATGAGCTCTCTACACTCTTTTATCTTTATGCCAAAAAACTCAACTTCAAACTTTTCTTTGAAGTCTCTGACACATTTGCAACACACAATACTGCTACAGTTAAGGGATTTGTTGATCTTTTTAAACAGTATAATTATGGTTTTGGTATAAATGCTTTTACAGGAGAGTCGGGTGACTTTCATTACTTAAAGGAGCTTAACCCTGCATTTATCAAAGCCGATGTCTCTTTCTTGCTTGATCAGACCGAGGATTCTCTAAATTCTCTTGAGGTCATTACAAAATCACTCGGCATAGAGATCATTGCCAGTTTTGTAAAAGAAGAGCAAGAACTTACAGCGCTGCAGGCTCTGCATATTGATAAAATACAGGGACCAATTACAGATACTTTTCAGTCATAAAAGACTACAATAACGCAAAGACAAAAAAAAGGACAATTAATGTTTGGATGCAGTGGCAAGATAGAAAAGATAGAGAAAATATATAAAGAGAGAATTCAAGCTTTAGAAGAGGAAAAACAGAGATTACAAAGTGAGCTTTCTCAAGTTCAAACACTCAATGCGTCACCCCAAAAAGAAGATGATGAGACAAGCAAACTTTTAGATATCGTCATACAAAGTTACAGTGACGGCACACAATTTTTACAACAGACCATCGAAGATAATCTTCTGCAACTTGAAGACATCAATGAACTTAATGCCAAAACAAATACCCGAATGGTCAATGTTGAAGCACAAACAACAGAGATTGCCACGACGATTGAAAACATACAAGCACATGCCAATACACTTGGAGATGATTCCACCTCGCTCAATGACAGTGTTATGTCCATCGCAGAAATCATCAACCTCATTAAAGATATTTCAGACCAGACAAACCTTTTAGCTCTTAATGCTGCCATAGAAGCAGCACGTGCCGGTGAACACGGACGCGGTTTTGCTGTCGTTGCCGATGAAGTACGAAAACTTGCAGAACGTACACAAAAAGCTACACAAGAGGTAGAGATAAACATCAACGGCCTCAAACAAAACTCAAACTCTATGATGGAGATTAGTAACACCTTCATAGATGAAACAGGCAAGGTAATGGAGATTATTGACATCTTCAAAGAGAACATTGCAAAAGTCGTAAAGAACTCTGATGAGATTAAGGACAAAACTCTCTCACTTACAAATGAGTTTAACGTAAGTAACGGCAAAATCGACCACATTGCACTCAAAATTGTAGGTTATAAAGCTATTTTAACCCATGAAGAGGAAAGTATCGCAGATGAGAACAGTTGTCGATTTGGGCAATGGTTCAACGAAGTCTCTAAGACTCTGCTCAAAGGAAATTCAAATATTACGAGCATTTCAAAACACCATCAAATTGTCCATCAAGGTCTCAAAAAAGCTATGAAAGATGCCAAAGAAGGCAATTTATCTGCGGCGCTTGATGAACTCAAAAAAGTCGAACACTCTAGTGATGCAGGATTTAAAGAGCTACTAAGAATAGTCAAAGAAGCGACTGCATAAGCCCATACTGAAGCTTAAAACCCTCTAGAGTTTAAACCTTTTGTCAGAGAGTCATTTATCTCTCTGACATACTCAGGATTACGCCCCTCCAACTCTTTATCAAACTTTAAAATGATATCTTTATTCGTATTAGGATGTCGGCAGATACGCAGCAGTATCTCCGAATAGATGTCAAAGTCCGGATGTGTGCGAATACCAAGTTTTGTATGGATATGCCCATAGTGTTTGATGATTAGATCAAGTGCCTCGGAGAGTTCTTCTGTTGTAGCCTGCTTATTGCGTATGACTTGAAGCAGATCTTGTAGCTCATAGTTTTGTTTTGGTTTACTCTTTTTAATAATCTTCTTTTGTTTTTGCGCTGTTTTTTTCTTTTTTGAGGGTGCATAGAGAAAAAATAGAATTAAAATACCTAAAATAACGGCAAGCCCCATAATAGATTTGACAAGGAGAACAATATCCATTACAGCTCCTTCTTCCAAGGACTTCGTGCATAGCGGTTCAAATCATACAGACCCGAATTCACCGGTTCTGCTGCATCAAAATAAGCTTGAAACCAATCATAAACCTTCCAAAAATCTTTGTCAGAGCGGGAGATAAAATACTTTTTCATTCTTCGTATATCATCAACACTATTCTTTGAATTTTTCATCAGGTCAATAAAATCAGCAAGGTCCTTAAACTTTACAATAACAAACACATTCGGGTACGAGCCGACACTTCTGTCTAGTATATCCATCGTATCTTTTTTAGGATTTAATCTGCTCTCTTCACCAAAAAGAGCGTTTACATTGTCGTGCCAACGGTTAATGACAAGATTTTTCGTTATAAATGTTCCATCAGGCATATCAATACGCAAAAAGATGTTATTTGCCCCTCTGTCTGTCATATGCGAGATAAAACCACTTCCCGGCAAGCTTGCTGCACGTGCAGCTTTAATATAATCTTTCATCGTTTTGAACTCTTTTGGCATCTGAGGAGTTGGTTCTAATGGTCTTTTAAAGTTTAATGCATCAAAGTGAATACCTGTACTTTTTAGAATGCGTGTTTGTAGAAGATCATTAATAAACTCATATTTTGGATAGGCTGTTTTATAGCTAAAAGCATTCCCTAAGGTGTTTATCTCTTTATATTTATAACCATCCACGCTACTGTCATGAATATACCAAGATTTTAGCATGTGTAATCTTTTCTTCTGCGGCATATACTCCAAAAAGTTCAGCTCCCCCTCCATGCGTAAAAAGTCCATATATCTTCTGATGTTTGTCTGATGCGAAATATTTCCAAAGACATCATAACCGGCAACGAGTGTATAGTAAATACGTTCAAACTGCGCATAGTCAATAACCCACATAGTACGCGGCTCTTCACCAAGTATGCCTTTGTGTACAGAGGCACTGTCAAAGTGTCTGTAAATGGTTAAGAGAGGTGCATCTGAAGGCTTATTTCCAGCCCAAATAGAACCTAATGGAAGGCCATGTGCATAAAGCTTTTGCATTAACTGTTTCTTAGCCATATAGTAATGTTCATAGCGCTCTTTATACTCATCACTAAAAGATTTAAGAAGTTCTTTATCTACCTTTTGAATTGGCATAGTGAGATTATAGACCTCTTTGTCTATAAATTCAGGATGCGTCACAGCTAGGTCATACTCAGGATCCTCAAACATGACCCAAAAGTGATCGTGAATGACATTGAGTGCCATCTGTCCACGGCATACAGGTCCGCGAATAAAAGTCATAATGACATAGTGCGCGTTATCAAGTAAAAACTGATAGCGTGAGCGTGCAGGAATCTGCTTAAAGGCGACAAAAGGGTTGGCAGCTATCTTGACATCATAAGAGACAAGATGTGGTTTTTCTCGCCATGTCGGCTTAATAAAAAGTTGATTGAAGCGTGCCATCACGGCATCATCCAATGTAAAGACCATATGGGTTTTATGCACTATGGTAGCATGAATTTTCACAAAACGGTAGTAGAATTTCTTCACATCCGGATTGTCAAAGGGGCGCAGTGTCGGGATAATTTCGGCTTTTTGCGGACTTGGCGTGTAGGAGCGAATCAGCTGATAGAACTCTCCTTTTGCAGTAGGAAAATAGATATGAGCAAGATAAAGATGCTCGTAAAGATAGCGTGCTGTCATCTGATGTTTGGCATCGGGAGCGTTGAAGAACTTTTCCCATTTCTTTATCTCACGTGCAGCTGATTTTGACGGTGCTGTCAGTTTTTTCTGCTCCTGTGCATCTGGCCCTTTTGCCCCTTGCGTGAGCCACTGTGCAACTGTTGTGTATTCACCCTCTTGAAGTGCCGGAAAACCATATGGCATTCCATGGTTTGGCTTATCATCAAGGTAGTCTGCCAGCTCGTCTTTGTTGCGTGGACAACTTAGCTTATCATGTTCAGGGTCATAATCACTTATAATCTCGGGGTGCATTTTTTTATCATACAAAAGATGTATCATAATGGAGTCGTTATGTGTTGCGTTATTCTCTTTCGACTGCGTGAGCGTGAAAAAACCTTTTTTTCTCCACCCCTGTGTTGTTTGTGCATCAATAAAAAGACGGGTTGGATCTATTGCACTCAAACGTGTTGCATTATAGACCTCTATTTT
>JALVXQ010000016.1 GCA_027038255.1 Sulfurimonas sp.
AGTGATCCATATCTATACCAATCATCTTTTTATCTCTTGAAATAATTGAAATATCCGGACAGTAAATCCAGCAAAATTGACAATCAATACAGTAATCTTTATTAAAAACCGGCTTTTCAATTCTCCAGTCTGCTACAGAAGCGGTAAAAGAACTGTTTTGTGTATAATTACGGTCTTCTTGAAGTGTTCCGGCGATATCACCTGCTTCACCTTCAAAAGTACGAAGCATTGCTCCGATTTCAAATTCATCCCAACCTTTGTTTGCCATCATCAGCTCCTTATTTCACTTCATCATATGCACGCTGAATAGCAATCATATTCGCGTCAACAATTTTTTGAGGTAATTTTGCAAGAATTCTCTGCATACTCTCTTTAAAAAATTCTATATCATACATTTCTGATATCTTCATAAATGCACCAAGCATCGGTGTATTTGGAATAGGACGACCAATAGTCTCCTGAGCAATCTTAATACAGTCAACAGTGTAAACTTCTTTGCCTTCAAGTTTTGGTTGAGAAGCAATAAGTTCTTCTGTATTCATGTGTGTTGTGATAATATATTTTGTATTTTCTTTTCCATTGACTGTTACATCAGATGTATATACTAGAGCAGGATCAATAACAAAAACATAGTCTGGTTCCATGTATTTTTCATGATTCATAATTACCTTATCATCTACGCGGTTATATGCAGTCATTGCAGCTCCACGCTTCGCCGAACCATAGAATGCAAACGCTTGCACTTGCTTTCCAGTTGTAGAAATAACGTCTGCCAAACCTTTAGCACCTGTTACAGCCCCCTGGCCAGCACGACTATGCCATCTAATTTCTAGCATAAATTCTCCTTCTCTTTTTTCAAGAAATATTTAAGTATTTTCTATCAATTCTATTTATCTGTATTTTAGGTAAACGGGACTTAAATATAGCTTGATGATATAGTATAGATTATAATGTCAGTTCATTATGTGATATTTTTCTACTTTTCAACCACTTTACAGCCTCGTATGCATCATCAAAAATAACATCAGTAAATTTTTGCAGTGTATCATGTGAATCATATCCGCTTAAAACAGCGATGGAGTTTATGCCTGCTGCATCGGCAGCAACAAGGTCCATCTGAGTATCTCCTATCATCCAGACCTCTTTATCTTCTCTGTCAAAAGCTTCTAAAGCCTTTAAAATAGGCTCTGCGTTTGGCTTTGGATGTTCAACGTTCTCCCGCCCTATGAGTACATCAAACTTATCCATCACTCCAAAATACTCCATCAGCACTTGTGAATATTTTCCTGTTTTTGTCGTCACGATGCCCATCTTGGCAAAAGTTGCTGCAAGCTCCACCGCTTCTTTAGCATGTGGCAGCAGCACTGTCTTTTGTGTCGATATCTCTCTATAATGTTCTTTGTATACCGCAACAAAATCCCAAACTTTCTCCTCTTGTACACCTAAATGTGCAAACATATAATCAAGCGGATGTCCAATGAGTGCTTTAATTTCCTCATCATCCGGATGCCCATAGTTATAAAAATCAAAAGCATGATGAAAACTCTCCAGTATCGCCTCTGTTGAGTCTATCAATGTACCGTCTAAATCAAAAAGTAGTATCACTCTTTCTCCCATGAAATGTAGTTATGCCAAATACCGCCAAGTGCGGGCTGGATGTGTTTTATCTTTTTATTGACCGCTGTAATGGAGTTTGGAATGTATAAAAAGAGATACGGATTGTCGTGTGTAATGATGGTAAACATCTCACGCCACATTTTACCAAGCTTCTCTTTGTCTATAATAGACTGTGATTTTTCTATGAGCTTATCCATTTTTTTATTATGGTAGCCAACAAGATTAAACCCACCTTTTTTATCGCTGTCACTGTGCCAGAACAGATACGGATCCGGTGTCGGTGAGAGTCCCCAGCCCAAAAGCACTGCATCGAACTTATGTGGGAAAACCACCATATTTAAAAAGGCCTGCCACTCCATCACACGCAGCTTCACCACAACACCCGCTTTTTGAAGCTGATACTGCAGTATCTCTGCCGCATAGGGACGGATGGAGCTTGAGTTGGATGTTGCTATCTCAAAAGTAAAAGGATGTTTTGCATCGTAGCCAGCCTCACGCAGCAGCTCACGCGCGCGTTTGATGTTTTGTTTGGGTGCTTTAACATCAGGATTAAAAGCATTGCTTCCCGGAAGAAAAGGACCTGTGCAGACTTTTGCATGTTTAAAAAAGAGAATGTCAAGCAATTCTTCTCTGTTAACTGCCAAAGAGAGCGCCTCACGCACACGCGGGTCTTGAAACTTCTTCTCACGCAGATTAAATCCTAAGTAAGTGTAAGAGAGAGATATCTTTTCATATATATTGAACTTTGTAAAAAAATCTTTCTTGAGTTGGCGTTCCATGACAAGCGGCTCGATGCTGCCAATGTCAAGTTCACCATTTTTGAGCATCAAAAGCCGTGTCATCGGATCGGCTATGACATGAAAAGAGATTTTGTCAATTTTTGGTCGTCCTTCAAAGTAGTCATCAAAGGCTGTGAGTTCAATATTTTTAGAAAATTCAAGCTGCGTGAGCCTGTAAGGGCCTGTACCGATTGGGTGGGTATTGAAACTCGAGTTCATCAGATTTTTTTCATCTTTTAAAATATGCTTGGGAAGTATGCCCATCATCCAAGTCTCTAAGGCTTTAAAGTAGGGCTTTTTGTAATCTACCTCTATTGTATGGTCATTCAAGACTTTCACATCTTTAACAAAACGAAATCCCGAGCTGTAAGGCGAAGCTATTTTATCGGAGATGAGTGTTTGGTAGGTAAAGAGTACATCCTCGGCACTAAAAGGCTTACCGTCATGCCACTTAACACCCTCACGCAACTCAAATATCAAGGTCGTATCATTCTTAAAATAGAACTTTTTTGCCAAATCTCCGATGATCTCTTTGGAATCTTTGTCATATTTTACAAGCCCGTTAAATAAAAAGCCTGTTATCTCTGATGATGAGGAGTCCGTTGCCAAAATCGGGTTGAGCCGTGACGGGTTTGCAGAAGTGGCTAACTGCAATGTCGATGCAAAAAGCTTTGTGATAAAAAAGAGTATAAGTAATATTTTCATAGTGGTGAAATTATAGTATAAAAAGGAAAAAGTTTAGTGAGTTTTAAAAAAGAAGCAATTTTACCAAGAGAAAACTCTTGATAAAATAAAAAGTGAAACGATTAACGTTTAGAGAACTGACGAGAACGACGTGCTTTACGTTTACCTGGTTTCTTACGCTCAACAACACGTGAATCACGAGTCATCATGCCTTCTGGTTTGAGAAGTGTTTTGAGTTCAGGGTTGAACGCTACAAGTGCACGAGAAATTCCGTGACGAAGTGCATCTGCCTGACCACCGAAACCACCACCTAGAGTAGTAGCAACGATATCAACATTTTCAGCTTGTTTAGTGATTACAAGTGGTTGTTTTACACGAAGTTTTTTCGCTTCAAGTCCACCTAACCATGCGTCTAATGAAAGACCATTGATAGTGATTTTACCAGTTCCTGGAGTTAACCATACTTTTGCGATAGACGCTTTACGACGACCTGTTGCATAAATTTTGTTTGCCATGTTAATCCTTACTTAGCAATTTGTGCAGTGTGAGGATGTTCAGCACCTGCATAAATTTTTAATTTTTTAAGCATTTTTGCACCAAGCTTAGTTTTAGGAAGCATACCGCGAGTCGCTAATTTGTATAGTTTCTCAGGATTTTTCTCTAAAAGCTCAGTCATTTTAACACTTTTTGTACTACCGAAGTAACCAGAGTGTGAAAAATACTCTTTATTAGCGACTTTTCCAAGACCGTTAAATTTTGCTTTAGAAGCGTTAATGATAACTACATAGTCACCACAGTCAATGTTAGGAGTAAAACATGTTTTGTTCTTACCACGAAGTATAGTAGCTACTTCAGTGATCATACGACCAAAAGTTTTACCTTCAGCATCAATCAAAACCCATTTTTGATCGATTTGTTCAGGAGTTGCAATTTTAGTAAATTTCATTCTTGAACCTTTCTTTAGGAATTTTTATTTAACAGAAATCTGTTTAAGTGGCGAAAGTATATCTGCATAAACTTATAAATAGCTGAATTTAAGTCATTTATAAGGTTTTTGATTTATTAGAATTTTGAGAGCATAACGCAATTTTTAGCTATTTCGTATTATACTACTCCAAACATTAATTTTATACTTATAATTTTTAAAAGGAGCACACTCCAATGCAACGCAAATATTCTCTATTATTTGTTCCCCTCACACTCTCTTTAGCAGTTTCTCTTCTACAAGCACAAACGGATATACCAAAGCAAGCTCTTAAAACAAACGGCCAACTCATCTACCAAAAACAAAAAAATGCCGACTCCCTGCGTGAGCTTTTTAGCAAAGGAAACTTTTACGGTAGAGTGCGCTCTAATACTTTTTATTTTGCCTATGATAATGATGATGCCACGCATGACACACAGCTCATCAGCGGTTTAGGAGCTTCTTTTGTCTTTCAAAGTGCTCTTTATAATGGTTTTGACACAAACATAGGAGTTTACGGCTCCCATGCTTTTTTTAATGAAAACAGTGACCCTGCTGCAAGCATAAAAGCAGGCAAAGATACATTCAGCCGTTTTAATTATGTAAATACCGGTTCGAAATCTATGGGAGTTATAGGGCAGGCAAATATCGGCTATAGCTACTCCAAAACCAAATTTATACTTGGCCGTCAGCTTGTCGAGACTTTTTATACAAAGAGTAATGATACAAAGATGATACCAAACACTTTTGATGGTCTTGTTCTGGATTCAAAAGATATACAAAGCACACATCTAAAATTTGCTTACCTTACAAAACAGAAGCTGCGTGACCATACAGATGCGCATGCTGTTTTGATGGTCGGGGATGCTAACTCCACAAGTAGCCTTGAACCACAATGGAGTGAAAATGATGATGGAGCGATGCACAAAGGCTTGACCTATACAGCACTCAAAGCTGCAGGCAAACCAACCGATGCACCGCTCATCGTTTTAGATATTCAAAACAACTCTGTGAAAAATCTAAAAATCAATTTTTCCTCTTATGTCGTTCCGGAACTGCTTTCACAAGCGATGGGAGAGTTGAACTACAAAATCCCTTTTAAGGGTTTTAGCATCACTCCAGGTCTACGCTATATAGAACAGTTTGACAATGGAGCAGGAGCAGTCGGAGGTGCTTCCATCACGACAACAGGTCTTGACGGCTACAAAGATGCCCATTCTCTCAATGCAGGTATGCTAGCAGCGCGGCTTGTTACTAACATAGATGATTACAAAATTTCTCTTGCCTACACTGGAGTACTCAACAAAGCTGACCTCGTGACTCCATGGCGCGGTTTTCCAACAGCAGGTTATACTCGTTCTATGGGAATGTACAACTGGCGTGCTAATGTGAAAAGTTACCGTCTAGAACTTGTTTACGGAGGCAATGCTAAAGGTATCTACACAAAACCTTTCATTCAAACTTCTGTTTTGTATATGGATGGTGATGAATCGAAACAAGAGACAGACTCGATGTTTTACTATGCCGGAATCGTACAAAACATTCCTTCTGCGCAGGAGTTACAGTACAGAGTGCGCTTAGGCTGGAGAGACTTTATAGGCTCTTCTGCAACTACGTCCGATTATCTTGATGCTCGTTTAGAGTTTAACTATCTCTTTTAGGATTAAAAAATGAAAAAACTTTTACCACTACTTTTTTTGACACTTTCACTGCTGCATGCAGGAACTATCAATGTTGCTCTTGCAGCCAATGTAAGCTATGCCATTGATGATCTCAAAGCTGCCTTTCATAAAAAGTACCCTGACACCAGAGTAGAAATTACCCTTGGCGGCAGTGGAAAACTGACAGCACAGATAAACCATGGTGCACCTTATGACATTTTCATGTCTGCCAATATGCTCTATCCTAATACACTTTACAAACAAAAACTGGCCCTCACGCAGCCAAAAATCTATGCAAAAGGCTCTCTTGCTATACTCTCTTTGCGACCTAGGGATTTTACAAAAGGAATAACGATTGTTTTAGACAAAAATATTCGCCGCATTGCCATCGCCAACCCAAAAATTGCCCCTTACGGCAAAGCAACTGTAGAAGCCCTCAAAAATGCAAAGCTCTACAGAAAAGTAAAAAGTAAATTTATCTATGGTGAATCTATTGCACAGACGGTCACCTACGCAGTAACAGCCGCAGACATCGGTTTCATTGCAAAATCTGCTCTCTACTCTTCGAAAATGAAACATTTTAAAAAGGGAAGAAACTGGGCAGAAGTCAATGCAAAGCTCTACACCCCCATTGCACAGGGAATTGTCATTTTAAAACGTGCCAAAGAGAGTACCGATGCCAAACATTTTTATGACTTCATTTTAAGTAAAGAGGCAAAAGCAATATTTAAAAAATATGGATACAATGTCTCATGAATAAAATACCTGCAGCTGTTTTAGAGATACAAAATGTACAAAACCTCACGCTGGTCTCTTTTAGTACAGCTGCGCAGAGTTTAAAAATGATGGCTCTTGAGCTGCCTGAAAAAGTACAAAATGGCAGCAGTGTCATGCTCACATGTAAAGCTACAAATATTGCCATTGCCAAAAACAGTGACACTATGCTCAGTTTCAGCAATCAACTGAGTGTTACTATAAAAAACATAGAAGAAGGGGAACTCCTCTGCTCCCTCACCCTTGTTTTTGAAGAGAACATTTTAGAGTCCATCATCACAGCTGATTCTGCAAAAAGAATGAACTTACAGGAGGGGGAATCTGTCACAGCGCTCATCAAGTCAAGTGATCTCTCCATCACCGAGGTGCTTTCATGAATTTTGAGCCTTTTGTCCTCTCTTTTAAGCTTGCATCGCTCACGGCACTCATACTCTTTTGTATTGCCCTGCCGCTTGCATGGTATCTTTCTCAGAC
Source organism: Sulfurimonas sp. (assembly GCA_027038255.1). Lineage (GTDB taxonomy): Bacteria > Campylobacterota > Campylobacteria > Campylobacterales > Sulfurimonadaceae > Sulfurimonas. The sequence goes on from JALVXQ010000016.1 coordinate 6,954, forward strand.
AAAGTCACGTGCAAAGCCTTTTTTAGAAGCACTTACTGCTCTGCCTATCGTCCTGCCCCCTTCTGTTTTGGGTTTTTACCTGCTCTGGGCACTCTCGTACAACTCACCCGTAGGTGCTTTCTTTGAAGATACTTTTGGGGTAAAGCTCGTCTTTTCCTTTACAGGTTTAGTCGTTGCGAGCTGTTTTTACTCCCTGCCTTTTATGGTCCAGCCTCTACAAAACGGCTTTGAAAGTCTCAATAAAAGCATGCTCGAAGCGAGCTACATCGCAGGAAAAAGCCAGCTGACAACCCTCTTTAAAGTAGCATTGCCAAATATGAAACCGGCCCTCATCACCGCTGTCATCATCACTTTTGCGCACACAGTCGGCGAATTTGGTGTTGTACTGATGGTAGGAGGCAGCATTCCAGGAGAGACAAAGGTAGCTTCAGTAGCTATCTATGAGATGGTCGAGGTCATGGACTATGAGAGTGCGCATATCTACTCCGCTATCTTGCTTGTTATCTCCTTTGCCGTACTGCTAAGCGTTTACCTCTTTAATGCCCGCCAGACAAGAAGGTTTGGATTATGATTAACATTGCCATTGAAAAAGAACTCCACGGTGCTGCCGGAGATATGCAGCTTGCAGTCAATCTCAATATAAAAAAAGGAGAGTTCGTCGCTCTCAGCGGTAAAAGTGGAAGTGGTAAAACAACTCTGCTGCGTATTTTAGCCGGTCTTGAAGCGGCAGAAGGTCGCATAACAGTTGCAACAAAAGAGTGGCTCAACGAAAAAACATCCCTTGCTGTACAAAAAAGAGCAATAGGTTTCGTTTTTCAGGATTATGCCCTCTTTGAGAATATGACCATCGAACAAAATCTTCTCTACGCAGCCAATGACAAAGAACTTGCTGCACACCTTTTAGAACTCACAGAGCTTACGACACTCAAAAACAGATATCCTCATGCACTCAGCGGTGGACAAAAACAGCGTGTCAGCATCTGCCGGGCACTGATGAAACGCCCCAAAATACTCCTGCTTGACGAACCACTCTCTGCACTTGACAGTGCAATGCGCACCAAACTGCAAAACGAACTGCTCACACTCCATAAAGAGTTTCAAACAACAACGATTATGGTCTCCCATGACCCGAGTGAAATCTACCGCTTAGCCTCACGTGTCATCATACTGGAAAATGGTGCAGTTGTGAATGACGGCAAACCAACCGATGTGCTACTCAAAAAACAGGGGAGTCAAAAATTTTCTTTCGAGGGGGAACTCTTGGAGATAAAAAAGGTTGATGTCATCTTCATCGCCATTGTCGCCATCGGACAGCAGCTCGTTGAAGTAGCCCTTTCTCACAATGAAGCAGACAAGCTTACAATCGGAGACAAAGTCACACTCAGTACAAAAGCTTTCAGCCCTACACTCTCTTTCTCTTTGTAATTTCCTTATACTTTATCTTAAGCTTAGAGAGCAGATTTTTATTTTAACAACTTTGAAATAACATCTTGACAAAGCGTACGATATTAAGTAAAATAGAATAAAAAAAGGGGTTAACTATGACGAAAGTTATGTCAGTGAGTCAAGTGAGAGCAGATATCTACAATATTATGGATGAAACAGCACAGACTCATGAACCTGTACTTATTACGGGAAAAAGAAACAATGTAGTGATGCTTTCTCAAGAAGACTGGAATGCCATAGAAGAAACATTATATTTAAATTCTATACCTAACATGGCATCTTCAATTCAAGAATCAATGAATACAGATGACAGTGAGTTTAGTGAAAATATTGAATGGTAGAGTATAAAATACTTTATAGTAAATTAGCATTAAAAGATGCAAAAAAATTAACAAGTGCTAATTTGGATAAAAAAACTAAAGAGCTTATTGAAATCATCAGAAAATACCCGTTTAAAAATCCACCTCCTTATGAAAAATTAGTTGGAAATTTAAACGGTTCCTATTCAAGAAGAATAAATATACAACATAGACTAGTGTATGAAGTAAGAGAAGATGATAAGGTAGTAAGAATTTCTAGAATGTTGTCACATTATGGAGAATAAGATAACAAGGATTTACGCTCTCAACACCCACATTATACCTGCACTATCTCTATACTCTCTTCTAAAAGATAGCAGAGATAGCCTTTGACCTCAGCTTGTGTGATTTCACGCACGGCTGCTATGTAGTATCGTACCTGCGTGAGATGTTTTTTGTGAAAATTCTTACCACTTTTATAATCCACAATCACATAAGAACCATCCTCTTTTTGCACAAGCAAATCAAGATAACGAAGATTGTTTTTATACCGCAGTGCTTTTTCTTTATGGAGTGTTCCTGCTGTGATTAGATCTAAAAACTTTCTATCTACCAAAAGTTTTTCCACCCGTTTGCAAATATCTTCCACCTCGCGAGGCTCAAGTAAAAATCCGTATTTGTTCAGCAGCATATCTTTAGCATCTGCTATGGCTTCAGGAGTGAAATCATGCATCATCTCCAGCATATAGTGCAGTGCCAAACCGAAATTAATAGCACTTAAATCTTCTTCGCCTTCACTCTCTAAAGCCAATAACTCACTTTGTGTTCCGTAGTAGAGATCTTTATACTCCAGTTTTGCAGTTTTTTGCACCTCTTTTTGCTCTTTTTGGCTTACTCTCAGCACTCCAAAATTCCCTAGCTCCAACTCCAACAAATCAAAACTCGATTTTTCACTTTTTTTGATAATAAACAGATTTTCTTTAGCACGTGTAAAAGCAACATAAAGCGCATTAAGACTATCCTCACGCACCAAAGCTTTTTCCTTCTCTAAAGCATTTGCATATGCAGGGTCTATTGCATCGCGCCCTGCTGTTCGCAAGTAGATATTTTGTAACTCTATGCCTGCATATTCATAGATGATACTCTCTCGTGCCGCAGGAGCTTTTTTGAGTCTGTCCATCACTATGACATGCTTATACTCCAAACCTTTTGATTTATGCACCGTAAGCACGCGTACACCACTCAAATCAGAGGCAGCAGCGCTCACATCAAGCCGTTCATATTCAAAGATGAGTGCATCTATGTCCGCATAATTTTTCACAGCATCCAAAAAACGAATAAGATGAAAATCATCACTAAAAAGCGCATATCTGCTGATACAGCGCTTTATAATATCAAAGAGCCGCACTTGTTTCATATCTATGTGTGGTATCGCTTGACTCTCTTGTCCAATAAGGGCAAAAAAGTTTTCTCTGTAGATATCTTCTTTAAAATAAAGATATTTCAAATACTCCAAAACGGCCTGCACACTGCGCTGATTTATAAGCTTTGTCGTTGTCTCTGTGACCACTTCTATCTTTTGACTCTGCAGAAGGTTTTTAATTGCCTCTCCGTCCCCGTTTGTGGCACATAAAACTGCTATGTCATTAAGCTCTGCACCCAAAGATATGAGACGTTTAACCTGCGTGAGTGTTGCTTCTAAAAGTTCATCATTCTCCTGCACTTCCACATAACCGCCATCAGCCTCTTTACGAGTCAGCTGTGCAGAATAGTTTGTGATTTTTTCTGCAAAAACACGGTTTACAAACTCTATGACCTCTTTTTGTGAACGGTAGTTTGTCAGCAGCTTTTTTACCTCTGTATGGTTCTGGCGTGCCACTTCACTAAAAAGTGCTGAGACACCTCCGCGAAAGCGGTAGATGGATTGCTTGACATCGCCTACAAAGAAAAAACTGCCCTCTTCAAAAACACCCTCTCCTGAGACTATCTCACGTATCAAAGGTTGTAAAATTTTATACTGAATGATGCTCGTATCTTGAAACTCATCAAGCAGCATATGCTCAATGGTTGCATCGAGTCGGAAGTAGAGAAACTCACTGTCATCAAGACGATGCAAAATTGTATGGACTAGCTGCGTGACATCAGAAAATCCAAGTTCACTCTCCTCTTTATAGAGTGCTTTTTTTGCTTTTTTGTAGATGTCTACAAGCTCACGCAGCCCATAAAAAAAGTTCTGCTCTTTTGCACAGTTGTACCCACGCACTGCCTCTTGAATCTGAAAAAGTGCTACATCCATCTCCACTGTGTAACACTTTTTAAATACCCAGTACTCCAGACTCTCTTTGCCCACCCAGCTTTTAGATCTGAGCTCTTCAAAACTCTCTGCCACTACAGCTTTTTGCAACGATGCCGAAGCACCCTTACAGTTTGAGACAATATTTTTCAGCTGCGTGAGTGCTTCAAGGGCTTGTGATTCATACTGCGTGAGAGAAGATTTTGTAAAATGGATGTTGCGCAGCTCCTCTTCTTTTTCATAAAATGCATCTAAAAGGGCAAAGATATCACCGACACGCTTTTTTGACTCCAAAGCAAGCGTAACCAGCAGCTCTTTTTTCCCTGCAACACTCACCTCTTTTAAAAATCGTGAGAGCAGTTTCATCTCATGTTGAGAAGCAAATGTAGTAAAATCGGGCATTAAAGAGGCATAGAGTGAAAACTTGCGAAGTATCTGCGTAAAGAAACTGTCTATTGTCATAATCTTTGCATTAGCAGATAAAAACTCAGCCAAGATTTTGCCTCTTCGTGCAAGAATCTCTTCTCTTGCAAGCCCACACTCTTGAATTATCTCATCCAATTCCCCTCTGGATTCAAGATGCTCCAACGTCTCTACTATGCGCTCATTCATCTCAGAAGCCGCTTTGTTTGTAAAGGTCAGTGCCAGGATTTTTGAAGCATCAGCGCCTTTAAAAAGCAGAGAGAGATAACGCACAACAAGCATAAAGGTCTTCCCGCTTCCGGCACTCGCTTCATAGGCTAAATTTCGTACAAACGGCATCAGGCTCTCCCACACATCAAAGCATACGGGCAGTACTCGCATGCTTTTGTATCTTGGGTAAGCTCAAAATTTAACTCTTCTACTGCCAAAATATCTTGTATGTGTGCTTTGAGAATTGCAAGTTTTTCTTCCAAAAAGAGTTCCTGCACAGTTTTTCCCTCTTTAAGATCATAAAAACTGCAACTGTTCACATTCCCAATGCCGCCGGCTAAGATAGAGTAAAACTCAAGCTGAAAATCTTTTGCCTCTGTAAAATTGTTTTTATTGTTAAGTATATAAGAACCTGTTTTATAATCCAGAACATCTACAAGATTCTTATTTGTGTCAATCCTGTCAATCTGCCCCTGCAGTGTCATGCCTGCATACGATGCTTCAAAACTCTTCTCAACATACTTCACCCGCCAACCTGCGTTAAAGCGTTCTATCTCATTAGCACAAAAACTTCTAAGTCGCTTTTTCTGTATAGCGATGAGATAACGCTCTAACTCACTTGCTCCTGTCACACTGTCAAGCTCTCTCTCCAGATCCTTCTGCAGCTCTTCCACATCTTCGTAAAAATCTCTTTTTCTGTAGAGTCTCTCAAGTGCTTTATGGATGTCTGTGCCGATTGCATGCTCTTGGGGCATATCACGAGAAATTTCATGCTCTTTTATATGTTTCACATAGGAGTAGTAATATTTTCGCTTACATGTCAGGTAGCTTTTCAGACGAGAATTTGAGAGTGCTATGTTTTTAAAACTGTAGGCTTCTATTATCTCTTTTTGCTGCTGTGCTTTTGGTCTGCTTCTTTGAAATAAGATACCTGAATAATCATGTTCATCATAGATTCTCTGCGGCTTTATACCTAATTCTTTTAAAAAGCGAGAGGGACGGTTTTGTTCCGAAGCCACATAAGAGATTGCTACCTCTTTGGAGTGTGATATAAGCATCTCATAGTAGTGTTTTTGGAGATTTTCTCTCTCTTGCATTGTTGGCAGTCCGGCAAGTTCACGCAGAGATGTATTTAAAAACATATCTTTATTAGAGCGTTTTGGAACACTGTTGTCATCAAAATCAATGATAATGACAGCATCAAACTCTACACTTCTCGTCTCTAAAACACCCATCACTGTAATCTTTCCACCACGTACATCATCCATACTGCGTGAGGCTAGTCGCTGCATAAAAAGATTAAATACCGAACGAAAGTTCATCTGCTCTAAAAAAGGTAAAATCTTCATAAATTTATAGAGCTCTTCATCAAAGATTTTCTTCTCTCTCTTGTTTGCAATCGTTTCGCCTATATGCTTCATAAGCCCTTCAAAATCCACTGCATCTATACTTTTCTTATAAATTTCCTGAAAGAGAAGGTGGTATTCATAGCCGTAACGCTCTACTCTGTTTGAGTTTTCACAGGTTGCATCATCCATAAAATCAAGTGTCGCACGCAGTTTTTTATATAGAGCACTCTCAGCAAAGCTCACACCCATAGCAAAATTGAGATTGGACTTCTCATCAAAACTTCTTATGCTTGCAGCAGAATGCTCATTTGGCAGGACGACAGCTATCTTTTCACTTGCATACCCTTTTGCGACAAACTCATACACTTTTTGCTTGATAAAAGCGATTTGTAAAATCTGTTCACTAAAGCTCTCACAGCTTATCTTGGTATCTCTAACAAGTTTTTCTTTTGACGCTACAGAGCTATCATTTAAAACAAGCAGATAGTGATACCCCTCTTCTAATTCAAAGCCAAGTTCACGCAGCTTATTTTGCATCTTTTTATTAAAGCGTGAGGCATCAAAATGGATTTTTATCTCACACTGCTGCGTCGCTTTTTGTAAGAGTTCCAACTCAAAATTTGTTAGATACCCTTCAAGAACAATCTCAATACTTTTATGATTTTTCAGATAGGCTCTATTAAAGGTGTAGAGTTTTGGCAGGAAAATCCTGTCAAGCAGCTTCTTTTCATTGCACAGTTTTTCATAACGTCCATAGAGCTCTATCAGTATTGCTATATGCTCCTCATACTCTCCATAAACATCTGCACTGCTAAGATTACTTATATCATAGAGTTCAGCACTCAGCTCCTCAAAAAACTTAAATATATAAGCACTGTTTTTTGTGAAAGTAAAAAAGTTACGCTCAATCTGTAAATTTGTGAAATTTTTAAAATCAGAAGCTTCAAGCAGCAGCAGTGTACGGCTGTCTTCATCCAAAAACTTATAATCTTTCACAAGTGTGAGTTTCGCTATAAAGTCACTCATGGTTATATAGTTTGGCAGAAAAAGTGTTTCTGAATTTACTTGAAGTTGCTCCTGCCTGATGGCACGAGCTGAGGGGAGGACTATGGTTTGATTTTCCATAGATTTAGTAGGTAGATGCCTCTTTGATACTTCGGTCATGAGTAATTCTAGTATCTGTTTTTATTTCATAAAAACGATGATTGTCTCCAACATCAACTTTTAACAGAAGGTTCCAAGCCCCTGTTTTTGGAAATTTTACATCTTTAAAAACATAAAGTCCATTTTCAAAAGCAGGATTTTTTATACTCTCATCATAACTGTGTGTATCAGGACGGCTGACCGCTAAAAGCATTGTCGCCTCTTCTACAGGTTTGCCATCTAAAGTCGTCAGTGAATACTTCACATCGCAACCATTCTCATCTATCTTTTGGGTTACATATTTAAGTTTGTACTTTTTATCAAAAGCTATTCTTGCTTCTATAAGGTCATTTGCCTTGGCATCTGCATCTTGATAATTTGTCATATAAGCATCACTCTCTTGAATATTTGCACTGCTTGTTACCATAATAGTCCAGACCCCAAGGAGGAAAACACCCATTATTGCCAGCGCAATCCCATAGGGCCAGAGTTTACCACTTTTTATAATTTTCACTTTTGTGCCTTCTTTTATAGAGTTTTCTTTTTATGAGCATAAATATAGCATACAAAACAAAACCATAGAAAAACAGTTTGACATAAAATAGAGACTCTTGATTTGCATCACTGTCAAATCCGCCTCCTAACTCTACATCTTTTGCCTTTGCTATCTGCTGTGCAATGTCTAAGTATCCATTAAACATCGCTGCCGAATATTTGCCTGTAATTCTACCTTTTTTAGCTTTACCACCTAAAAGAGGAAGAATTGTTCCGCCTGTATTACTCATAATATTTGTAAAATCATCCCAGCTTTTTGCATAAAAAGCTGCCATCATAAAGGCTTGAACATAGGATGTTACAGGACTTAATACCTGTTTTTTGTTAAAATATTTATATAAAGAGTCATCATTAACTTCTATATCGATTTGAGAATTCATCTCTGAGAATGTAAGTAACACAGTCGGCTCTTTAAAATTCTCTAATATACTCTTTTCATAAGCATACATTGTCATATCTTTTGGTAATTCTTTAAGCATTAAAAGCCGTAGAGATATACCTGTTTTTTTATAAAGTGCAGATCCTAATGCTTCTACTTCTTCACTAAACTTAGGATTGTGAATTACTTCATCTTTATATAAATATTTTGCAGATAATTGTGTTTGAAATACGAGGGTAAGGATGAGGGCAAAAAGCCCTCTAATTAAGATCTTCAATGAAATCCTAACCTATGTAAAGATGATTTGGAGTTATAACTGCATAAAGCGTATAAGCAGCCATTATGACTAGACCCCATGAAATAATTTTTTCCATTTCTATACTCCTTATTGTTTTACAGTAACAACATGATCAGCCATTGTAGATACAGTATGACCTGAGCCAAAACCGATACCTGAACCAATAGACTTTTCATCTTTAATTTTATAGTAGTTTGTTGCTTCTGCACTTTGTACTTTCATATTCCAGATTGTTAAACCTGCTAAAATTGAAAGTAACAAAGCAGTAGCAATTAAACCACCAGTTAAACCATCAAGAGCAAAAACATTTCTATTTTCATTCATGTTATTCTCCTTTACTTAAGCTCATTACATATGCAGCAATAGCTTCTTTTTGTTTTGCATTGAGTCTGTCCATTACAGGCATTTTACCAATAGCTCCAACTTTACCATTGTCAAGTACATTGATAATAAGTTTTTGATTCCATGTAGCAATATCTGGAGCCATACCAGCAATACCTTTTCCATCTGGACCATGACACATTGTACACGTACCGGCAAAAACTTTTGCGCCTGCGCTATCTTTGCCTTTCATTCCACTAGCAACATATTTTGCTACTTCATCAATCTCTTTATCAGTGATTGGAGCATAATTATTGTTAGCATTCATAAGACCACTACGGTCTGGCATAGATGCCTCAGTACCAATTAATTTACCTGTCAAACCATGCTCAATTGCATACTTAACACTTTTTTCTGAAATTCTTTGATTCAAATCTGCAGCATCAACTTCATTGTTACCATCAGCATTAAGACCATGACAAGCAACACACTCAACAAGGTAAACTGATTCACCCATATTTACAAGTTGCTCACCTTTGATATTCGCATATTTTTTCTCAAATTGCGCATCTTTAGCTTTTACTTCTTCATTATACTGACCAATTTGAGAAAATTTATCTACCGGGTAACCCCAAATAAAATACCACATACCCCAAATCATCGTACCTAAAAACATAATAGCCCAGCCAAAAGGTACCGGGTTTTTATATTCACCTATGTTGTCCCAAGACTCATCTGCCAACTCACCACTCGCATGGTCAACCTGCATTTGACGAACATACTTGATTACAACAAATATTGTAATAACTACAAGTGCAACAGCCCCTGCAATTGCAAGCATATTGACGATATCACCATTAAGACCACCTTTTTGATAGCCAACTGTTACATACGTTGCACCGAGCATTGCAGCAGTAATGATTAATCCCCAAAGATAAAGCTTATTCATATATCTCTCCTATTTTTTCTTTTCATCTGACATAGGTTTTACCGGAGCATCACCTATATCATCTTTTAGTGCCATGTCACTGTAGTGTTCATAATCAACACCAGTGGAATCTTTTCTATTCTTATAAAGATGGTAAATATAGCTATATGAGCCTACTACCAAAAATACGATTAAGAAAAAATAACCATATGCTGCAAATGTATTAAAGTCCACTACAACTCCTCACTATTTTAGACTGTTTAAATATGCAATTAAAGCTACGATTTCTGGAACTTCCCCACGTGCTACTGCATCTTTAACATCTTGATCATTCATATTTGCTGTAATTTTTTTCGCTTCTGCTAACGCTAAAGCATGTGCTTCAGCAACACTTTTACCCATTTTTACAACTGTAGTAGAACCATCTTTTAGAGGTACCGGTTTGTTATATGGTACTGCAAAAAACTGTGCAACTGTTAATTGCTCAGCATATGCAGTATCTAAATCTGCTTTGTTCTTAAACAACCATGGATATCCTGGCATAATTGAACTTGGAGCAACAGATTTTGGGTTTTTCATATGATTTTCATGCCACTGAGTTGTTCTATAATTACCAACACGGTGTAAATCTGGACCAGTTCTTTTAGAACCCCAAAGAAAAGGTCTGTCATATGCATACTCACCACTCAATGAGTAGTGACCATAACGATCAGTCTCTGCTTTAAACGGACGAATAAGTTGTGAGTGACATGCATTACAAGAATTCTTGATATATACATCACGACCAGCCAACTCTAAAGTAGAGTAAGGTTTAGTCCCGATAAGAGGACGAGAAGCTTGAGCAAAGTTTGGTACGATTTCAATCAAACCTGCAAAAGCAATTGTAACGAATACACCTACTGAGAATAAGAACGGGTGTTTTTCTAACCAATGAAACATAATATAATCCTCCCTTTCTTAAGCGCCCATAGGCGAAGCATTTTGTAACTCTGACTCTTCAACACGACGAGCAGACATAGTTTTGTAAATGTTATAAGCGAACATAAAGAAACCAAGTAAATAGAGTAAACCACCTGTACCACGAAGTGCATAGTAAGGGTGAAGTACATCAACAGTATCCATAAAAGAATACGCTAAGTTACCAAATTCATCATGTGCACGCCACATCATACCTTGAGTAATACCTGCAATCCACATAGAAGTAAAGTAAAGAACGATACCTAAAGTTTGAATCCAGAATTGTGCCGCCATAAGACCTTTTGAGTATAACTCACGTTTAAATACACGTGGAGCCATATGGTAAAGAGCAGCGATAATCATAAAGCCAACCCAACCAAGCGTACCATCATGAACGTGACCAACAATCCAGTCAGTAAAGTGCGCAATCGCATTTACAGATTTAATAGCTTGAATAGGACCTTCTAGTGTTGAGAACATATAGAAAGTAGATGCAAGAACCATAAACTTAATCAATGGAGATGCTGCAACTTGTTGCCATTCACCCTTCATTGTAAGAAGCATATTGATCGCTGAACCCCAAGATGGTAAAATAAGAACTATGGAAAAAATAGAACCCATCGTCTGCATCCAGTCAGGAACAGTTGAATAAAGAAGGTGGTGACCACCAGCCCAAAGATAAACAAACATCAGACCCCAGAATGAAAGCAGAGACAATTTATAAGAATAAATCGCTTGACCTGATTCTTTTGGTAAAAAGTAGTAAATCATAGCAATAATAGGCACTGTAAATACAAATGCAACTGCATTGTGTCCATACCACCATTGTACTAGTGCATCATTTGTACCAGCATACATAGATACTGAATGCATCCAATCACCAATACCAGTTTCACCTGCCGCTGAAGTAGCAAGCATAGTAGGAACTTCCATATTGTTAAATAGGTAAAGCATAGCCACACCTAAGAAAGTAGCAATATAATACCAGATAGAGATATATAATGATTTTTCACGGCGAATACCGATAAGACCAAATATACTCACACCCCATAGTACCCATACTACAACAATAGCAATGTCTATTGGCCATTCAAATTCAGCATACTCTTTTGAAGATGTATATCCCATAAAAAGTGATACAACAGCTGCTGCTACACCAATTACATACAACCAAAATTGAAGCTTACCAACAAACATCAAAAATTTTGATTCAGCCATAGATACTTTTAGTACCCTCTGACCAACATAAAACCAAGTAGCAAAAATACCACTTACTGTAAAACCAAATGCAACTGAGTCAGTGTGCAATGGACGAAGACGACTAAAGTTTGTGTATTCTGCAATACCTTGTCCGAAGATTGTATTCAATCCAGGGAATGCAAGTTCAAATGCAATAAAAACACCGATGCTCATGCCAACAATTCCTAAAACAATTGTTGTAAGCATAAACATCTTTGCAACCGTATAGTCGTACTCTAATGGACGATTCTCCATATATAGCCTCCTTAAGATTCAAAGCAATAAGCCTCATAAATGTACAAACACATCTATCAAACTAATCAACACTTGTATATTAGCAAGCTATACGTTTAAATAATCTTAATTGAGAAGAAAATATCCAGAAATATTATCTTTATGTTTACTTTGGGAATTTTATTTGTATTTAAGTTATTGGGAATTTTTACGTCAGACAGCGTAGAACAAAATGTTCTACTTCTGCTATCTTTTGATTAAAGAGAGAAATTCAGAGAAAATATAGCGGCTCTCTTTTGGACCAGGAGAAGCTTCCGGGTGATGCTGTACAGAAAAAACAGGTGCATCATTGTAGCGCAGACCTTCAATCGTGTCATCAAAGAGATTTTTATGCGTTACTTCTGCAATCGCAGTGATAGTGTCAGGAACATTATAATTATGATTCTGTGCTGTAATCTCTACAAATCCGGTTTTCTCATTTTTTACAGGATGATTACCGCCATGATGGCCGAACTTGAGTTTAAATGTATCATAGCCGTGAGAGATAGAGAGCAGTTGATGTCCTAGACAGATACCAAACATCGGAACTTTTGCCGCAATGAGCTTTTTAATCTGCTCTTGTTCTTTCTTAAGAACTAGTGGATCGCCGGGACCGTTAGACAAGAAGAGACCATCTATCTCTTTTGCATTATATTTTGCTATCAAATCCTCTGCTGCAAAATCATTTGGAACAACTTCCACTTCAATGCCGGCAGATACTAATTCGTTTAAAATATTACGTTTTACACCAAAGTCAATCGCAATGATCTTTGCCTCTGCTTTTGGAGGCTTGTCATATTGAAAAGCTC